>JALZVB010000099.1 GCA_023300835.1 Saprospiraceae bacterium
GTCAAAGAAGCTTGTATGTCCAAGTTACAATCAACAAGAGTATCTGATAGAGTTATGTACGATTGCCTGCAGTTTTTAGGAGGCTATGGTTATATGGAAGAGTATCCGTTGGCGAGAATGTTTAGAGATAGTAGGCTAGGGCCAATAGGTGGTGGAACGTCAGAAATTCTAAAAGAGGTAATCGCCAAAATGGAAATTGATAAAAAAGTATACAAGACTAACGTATAGATGGCTAAGATAAATATAGAAGAAAGCAAGAACGAGGACAATATGAAGTTGGCCATCTCGGCACTTAATAGGAAGTTAGAGAAAGTGTACAAAGGGGGAGGGGAAAAGAAAATAGCCAAGCATGAAGGTCGTGGGAAAATGACTGCTAGAAATAGAGTTAACTTTCTCAAAGATGATGACTCTAAGTGGATGGAGATAGGTGCATTAGCAGCAGATGGGATGTATGAAGAACATGGCGGTTGCCCTTCAGCTGGAGTTGTTACAGGTCTAGCTCATGTCTCAGGAAGACTATGCGTGATTGTTGCCAATGATGCTACAGTGAAAGCTGGTGCTTGGTTTCCTATGACTTGCAAGAAAAACTTACGTGCGCAAGAAATTGCTATGGAAAATCACTTGCCTATAATTTATCTTGTAGACAGTGCCGGCGTATTTCTTCCTATGCAGAACGAGGTCTTTGCAGACAAAGAACATTTCGGAAGAACTTTTCGTAATAACGCCATGATGTCATCTCAGGGTATTCCTCAGATAGCAGCCATTATGGGCAGTTGTGTAGCCGGTGGGGCTTACTTACCTATCATGTCAGACGAGGCACTTATTGTTGAAGGAACGGGTAGTATTTTCTTAGCCGGTCCATATCTTGTAAAGGCCGCTATCGGCGAAAATGTAGATAAAGAAACACTGGGAGGTGCTCATACGCAGACAGCCGTTTCAGGTGATGTTGATTATAAATGCGCCGATGATCAAGAGTGCCTAGAGAAAATCAGAACACTTGTCTCTCAGATGGGAGAACGTTATAAAACAGGATTTGATAGAATCGAATCAGTTGAACCTTCTGCTCCTATTGACGATTTATATAAAACATTTCCTGCTGATAGAGCTAAGCCTTACAATACAAGAACGCTGCTCAGTTCGATGATAGATGCGCATACGTGGATAGAGTACAAGGAAGATTATGGACAGACAATTATATGTGGCTACGCTAGGATAGATGGTTGGTCAGTGGGAATTGTCGTAAATAACAGAGAAGTTGTAAAAACGGCTAAAAAAGAAATGCAGTTCGGTGGTGTAATCTATTCTGATAGTGCTGACAAAGCGGCTAGGTTTATAATGAATTGTAATCAGAAGAAAATTCCATTAGTATTCCTACATGATGTAAGTGGATTCATGGTAGGCAGTCGTTCTGAGCATGGTGGAATAATTAAAGACGGTGCTAAGATGGTAAGTGCAGTTAGTAATAGTACGGTCCCTAAGATAAGTATTGTCATGGGTAACTCATACGGCGCAGGAAACTATGCCATGTGTGGAAAAGCCTATGACCCAAGATTCATCTATTCTTGGCCTACAGGTAGAATAGCTGTAATGGGAGGCATGCAAGCTGCCAAAGTGCTTATGCAGATTCAAGTAAGTTCTATGAAAGCTAAAGGCAATGAACCTACTGAAAAGGAACAACAAGAAATACTAGATAGAATCTCTTCCAAGTACGAAGCTGAAACATCATCATATTACGCAGCTGCGAGATTATGGACAGATGGCATAATTGATCCTGCTGAGACAAGATTCAGGATTTCTAGAGGAATAGAAGCGGCTAATCATGCCCCAGTAAAAAAATTCAATGTAGGCGTTATACAGACATAGTCATGGATAAACTGAAACTTATAGAATGTCCACGTGATGCCATGCAAGGCATCAAAGAATTTATACCTACGGATGATAAGGTTAACTATATCAATCAGTTGCTAAAGGTAGGATTTGACACCATAGATGTAGGCAGTTTTGTCTCTCCTAAGGCGATTCCTCAAATGAGAGATACGGGTGAAGTGTTAGATAAGATTGATTTATCCGATACAAGCTCTAAGCTTTTAGCAATAGTTGCTAATACTAGAGGTGCTTATGATGCTGTAAAGTTTGAACAGGTAGATATTTTAGGTTATCCATTCTCCATATCAGAGACTTTTCAATTACGTAACACCAATGCTTCAATAGAAAAATCTCTTGAACGCATTGCAGATATTCAGAGCATTGCAATCAAGAACAAAAAGCAATTACTTATCTATATATCTATGGGTTTCGGTAACCCATATGGTGATGATTGGTCTGTAGAAATTGTTGAGAAATTCGCAAGTGATTTCGATAGTATGGGGATTAGATTATTGGCACTCTCAGATACGATTGGAGTATCAACACCAGATAGTATTTCTTATTTATTTTCTAGTTTGATTCCTAGATTTCCTCAGATAGAATTTGGAGCCCATCTCCATACAACACCAGACAAGTGGGAAGAAAAAGTCCATGCTGCATATACTAGCGGTTGTCGCAGATTTGACGGAGCCCTAAAAGGATACGGCGGTTGCCCTATGGCTAAAGATGAATTGACAGGTAATATGCCTATGGAAAAGATGATCAGTTATTTTGATGAAAACAATATTCCAACAGGCTTAAATATGGATGGTTTTGATGAAGCTTTAAAAGGAACGACTAAGGTGTTTCTTAACCATTAATATTTGGAATAGTTAATTAACTAGCTAACAATGCTCAATCTAACTAATCTTTGAACCTCGGAAAGTTGTTCAAATCATCTTCATTGTCAAGATCACTTTTAGTTTCTAGTAGCGTATAGAGCAAGTTGTTCTTTTGAACTTTACTGATGGTTTGCGTGAGTACTTCAGCTGTGCTCCAAGAGATATCTTTTATAATATCTGGATAATAACCATTCATTCCTATCAGATAATAGCCACCATCATGGGTAGGTCCTAATACAACATCAGAAATATCAAGTTTAGAAAATGCATCATCTATAATATCAGAAGTGATTTCTGGACAATCGCTACCAATAACAATGACTTTAGATTGTTGTTTTATGACCTCTGTAATCGCTGCATCCAACCTTTCGCCTAGATCACCTTCTGTCTGCATACGTATGTTTGACATAGTAGACATAGGGTCGCTATCAATTGGTTTATGTGTGAAATAGATGTGTTTTTCTGCATTTACAGATGTGACAACTTTTTCTGTGTAATCAAGAAGGTTGTTGTATACACGAAGAGCGGCCTCATCACCTATTGTTTTAGCTAATCTAGTCTTAACATTACCCTTTCTTGGATTCTTTATGAGGAGTATTAGGCCATTGTTTGTCATGAGTTGCTTTTTGAGTAAAAAAACACCAGCTAAGTATTATTTATGTTTTCCTTTTTCATTGTCGTTTTCTTCCTTTACATGAACGGCTGTACCGTTTTCAAGTTTAGAAGAAATGGCCGAGTATGGTCCTATAACCAACTTTTCATCTAAGTCTAGTCCACTTATTAGTTGGATGTATTCATCGTCTTGAATAACCAACTTTTCATCTAAGTCTAGTCCACTTATTAGTTGGATGTATTCATCGTCTTGTATGCCAGTTACAATCTCTTTCATTGCAACAGTATCTGCGCTATGGACAAATACTACTTCCCTATAATCATCTTCTGCTTTGTCTTTTTTGTTATCAGAATCTTCGTCCTTTTCACGGGCCGTAACAGCTTGTATAGGAATGGTGAGCACAGAGTCCGCTTTGCTTGTATATATCTCTACGGATGCACTCATGCCTGGTCTCAGCGGATAAGCTTGACCTTTTTTGATAAGACTATTGTATGAATTTGGATCTACACGTATTTTAACAATGAAATTAGTGACTTGATCTGTATTTAGAGAAGCGCCTATACCAGATATGTTAGAAGCGGAGTTAGCAATTTCAGAGATAGTACCTCTTGCTTTTGTATCTAGGTAAGCGTCGATTTCAATATCAACATTGTCTCCTTTTTTAACCCTTACGATATCGTTTTCAGACACATCAACTTGTACTTCCATTGAACTGAGATTGGCAATACGCATCATTTCTGTCCCTGCCATTTGTATAGTTCCTACAACTCTCTCTCCTTGTTCTACACTGAGTGACGATACAATGCCAGAGACGGGTGCCTTTATAGTTGTTCTACTAAGATTAGTTTTCAGTTCTTTTAGTGAGGCAGCTGTGCTTTTCATGTTAAACTCTGAACTTTGAGCACTTTGTTCACTTGATCTTATTAGTGCCTCAGAAGATTTGAGATTGGCTTGTAGGTTTTCTACATTGGTAATCGTTTGTTCCAGTTCTTGTTGGGATAAAATACCTTGTTCAACCAATTGTTTATTACGTTCAAGAATCTGCTTGGCATTATTTAGTTGAATAGAAACTTGTTCCTTCTGAGCAATGTTGGCTTCAATCTGACTTTTAGAAATAGCTATCTGAGCTTTTGAACTATTAACGGCTGCTTCTCCTCGTTGGACAGCAGATAGATAAGCCTCAGGATCTATCTTAGCAAGGACTTGACCGATAATAACAGAATCACCTTCTGCAACATACAATTCGACAATTTCGCCTGAGACATCTGAGCTTATTTTAATCTCTTTCTCAGGAAATATTCTTCCAGATGCTGTTACAGTTTCGTTTATTGTTCTGCGCTCGACCTTACCGAATTCAACTTCTACACCTTTGGGTTTTTGTTGCTTTTTATAATAAGCACCAGCGATTACAGCAATAAGTAGGATGGCTAGAATTATATATATCCAGATGCGCTTAGATTTCTTTTTGGCCATGGGAGTTTATAGTTTTATCAATTTACCTTGGTAGAATTCAAGAATTTTTACTTTAAATATGTAATCATATTTATCAATCAGTTTATTGACTTCAGCATTCTCTAATAATATTTTTTGGTTCTCCCATTCATATGTTGTGGCAGCACCTAGTTCCAGTTTTTTCTGTGCATTAGCAAAAGCTTTCCCTTGAGCTTCTAAACTCAACTCTGAAGCAGCTAATCGATCTTTAGCAGCCCTCGCATTTGCAATTGCTTCTTGAATTTCATAGCTGAGGGTTTCGAGTAACTGTTGTTTGTTTAGTTTTTGGGTTTCTAGATTAAGTTCAGCTCTCTGAACAGACCCTTTTATTTGTCCCTTGTTATATATGGGTATCTGTATACCTACGCCTAAACCGTAAGATAGAAAACTTGACAATTGACTCCCGTATCTCTGAGTCTGAGTAATAGGGATAGAAACTTGTTGTTCCAATGTAAATGGCATGCCATTCAAAATAAGTTCTTCATCAACAACAAAGTCGTTAGTGCCTATTACTTCTATAGCTTGATTAGAATAATTAGTTCCCAGGTTAAGTCCGAGACCTATTGATGGGTAATATCCGCTTTTGGCAATTTCTATATTTGTCTCAGCACCTTTGTAGCGTAGCTCATTTGCTCTTAGATTAGGTCTTGTTTCTACGGCTTGCTCAAATACCTCTTTAAATGAGACTATATAAGGATCCGTTGTAATAGGAATATCATCAGGAACAGATATTTCAATTGTTTTATCAGGAGGAATCCTCAATAGCTGCTTAAGTCTAATATGGGCCAGTTGCGCATTGTTTTTAGCGGTAACTAGGCTTTGATTCCCTTGTGCTATCTGAGATTCTAAATTCAATCTATCTGACTTTGGCCTTGTACCAGCATTTATAAACTTATTCATTTGATCTAACTGCTGCTGATTGAGCATGTTTTGTTTTTCGGCAACGTCGATGTTTTCTCTAGCAAACAATACATTTAGATATAATGTAGCTACTTGCAAGGCTAGATCATTCTTCAGTTGTTCTTTATCTTGTTCCGCAGCCTCAAGGTCATAACCCGTTAGTGCTAAGGTGTTTTTGATCCTTCCGGCATTAAATAAAGTAATATTAGAATTTAGACCATAGTTATTACTAAAGAAAGAGCTCGTAATAAAACTGTTAGTAGTGGGATCTACTGATCTACCGAAATTCAATCCTACGTTTACGTTTCCGTTTAAGTCTGGGTATTTGGAAAGCTTAGCTATGTCGTTATCTATCTCTGCTTGTTGCACTGAAAAGTCAGCTTGATGAATAGAAAAACTCGAGTTCAGCGCTCTGTCTATACATTTCTCCAAAGTCCATACCTGTTGAGCGCTTATGGACCCCACAGATAGTAAATAGATAAGAATGATATTATATGGTAGAATTTTATTTTTCATGATTTATTAAGACTTTTCTGCAAATTAATATAATTGTTAGTGGTTTGCTCAAAGTGACATGTATGCTGCAATGTTATCAACTTTATAGGCTAAACTTGATTTATATATATCAAACCAAAAATTTAATAGATAAACACAACCTAATAATTTCTAAATTCAATTAGGAAATTGTTGATTAGTTAGATACTTTTGCCGTCAATTGCCGGTGTGGTGGAATTGGTAGACACGTTGGATTCAAAATCCAATGCAAGCAATTGCGTGGGGGTTCGAGTCCCCCCACCGGTACTACAAAGTTAAATGAAGCTCTTTAATGTTACAATTAAGGAGCTTTTTAATAATACCTTCTCTCATATATTTTTTTGTAAAAGTATGTTGCTATGAAAGTTTGTGAACATATAGATAATGCTAAAGGAAAGACCTTACTTTCTTATGAAGTGTTACCTCCTCTCAAAGGGGGTAGAATGGATGACATTTTCAATATGTTAGACCCGTTGATGGAGTATAAGCCTGCATTCATTGATGTTACATACCATCGTGAAGACATTATATTTAATAAGAGAGATAGTGGATTTTATGAAAAATTGTCAATAAGAAAGCGGCCAGGAACAGTCGGTATTTGTGCTTCACTTATGCATAAATATCATGTAGATACAGTCCCGCATTTAATTTGTGGTGGTTTTTCAATTTCTGAAACCGAAGATGCACTTATAGATTTAGCTTTTCTGGGTATAGATAATGTGTTAGCTCTACGCGGTGACCCTAGAAATATGGAACCTAAGTTTATACCGGAGACAAATGGACATAAATATGCTGTTGACTTAGTGCATCAACTACAACACATGAACGTAGGTCAATATTTGGATCAGAACCTTGCCAATGCGGCACCTACAGAATTCTGTATTGGTGTAGCAGGTTATCCAGAAAAGCACTTTGAGGCGCCTAATTTTGATACAGATTTACAGTATCTCAAAAAGAAGGTTGATGCAGGGGCAGACTATATTGTTACTCAAATGTTCTTTGACAATGCAAAGTATTTCAACTTTGTAGATAAGTGTCGAGCTGCAGGAATAGATGTGCCCATTATTCCAGGATTGAAACCCGTAACAAGAAAATATCAGCTAAGTAGTATTCCACGTATGTTTTATATAGATTTTCCTGAAGACTTTGTAAAGGAGATGGAAAAAACTAAGAATACTAAAGAGTCTCAACAAGTAGGGGTGGAGTGGTGTATTGCTCAGTCTAAAGAATTGGCTGCAAAAGGAGCACCTATTCTTCATTACTATACAATGGGCGATACCGATACTATGCTCAAGATATTGAAAGAGGTGGTATAACAATTACATTATCAAGCTGTCTATGGTTAACTATTCAATTGCAGAGCTTCAACAACGATTTCTTGACTACTTAAGCGGATTCGACTTTAAGTCGGACTTCCCTACACTAGTAGACCCTGCAAGTTATATTCTCAATCTTGGGGGCAAGCGTATAAGACCTGTCCTTCTGATGGCGGCTTATAACCTATATAAGGCCGATATAGAAAAGTCACTAGATGCGGCGATGGCTATAGAGATGTTTCACAATTTCTCCCTATTGCACGATGATATAATGGATAATGCTGATATGAGACGCGGAAAACCTTCAGTGCATATTAAGTATGATACCAATGCAGCAATCCTCACAGGTGACGTGATGATGATATACAGCTATAAGTTACTGGGCAACTATCCTGACGCATTTGCTGCAATGGCTAACACATTTACGCAGACAGCTCAGGAAGTATGTGAAGGACAGCGTTCTGACATGGACTTTGAAACTTCAGAAAACGTCAGTATTCCAGATTATATTGATATGATTACGGCCAAAACCTCAGTTCTTTTGGCTGCTGCGCTAAAAATGGGCGCAATATTAGGAGATGCCAGTCAACAAGATCAGGAACATCTGTATCAATTTGGGAAAAATGTAGGTATCGCTTTTCAGATTCAGGATGACTTATTAGACACTTTTGGTAACGAAAGTAATGTAGGAAAGAAGATAGGGGGTGATATTGTCCAGCGTAAAAAGACCTATTTATACCTCAAGTCATTGGATCTCCTTTCTGAGGCGGAGGTTTTGGAGCTTAAATCATTGTACAACTCTAGCACTGAGGTTAAGGATGATGATGAGCTTATCGCGAATGTAAAAAGGCTTTTGAAAATAGCTCACGTGGATATTCATGCCGAAGAACTTAAATTGGTTTATCAACAATTAGCATTTTCTCACCTCGAAGCGGTTTCAGTTTCATCAGATAAAAAGGAACCTCTCAAAATGCTTGCAACTCAACTATTGAATAGAAAGTCCTAAAGACTTTTACTTTACTTTGTAGTACACAATCTTAAAATCGTTCATTCTTGATTAATCACTGATAAATCAAGCTAATCCCGTAAGAGATCGGAAGAG
>JALZVB010000100.1 GCA_023300835.1 Saprospiraceae bacterium
CTAGACAGAGCTACAACTTCTAATGAATCACTGAAAAAAGAGATAGAAAAACTCAGAGAAAAGTACAAAAGAGATGTAGCTGATGGAATAAGTTGGAGATCTGACAGAAGCAACTTACTTAATAACCTCAAAGACTTGGAGAACAAGTACAATCGCAGTTCATTACAATCCAAGGAATATCAGTCTAAGTATGAAAAACAAGAAGAAAAGATAAGTGAGATCCGTGTTATGGCCAGAGAAATAAAAAGCCTGAAAGCCAGGGTGAAAAAGTACGAAGCCGATATTGTATACTGGGAAAAGAAACACTACGATACACATCATGAGCTTGCGCAAATAAAAAAGAAGTCTTTTGCCACTGACGATACACTAAGAGAACTAGAAGCAAGCCGTAAAAGCGACGAGATTATTAAGGAATCTCTTAAAGCTCAGATTACTGATTTCAAAAATAAGTTTGTTGATGTCAACAACAAGTACAGAGAAATGGTATCCAAATAACTGGATTATCAAATAGATAAAATATCAATATTACATTTCCATAATGTAATAATTACCCCATATGGGAGGCAAAAATATCATAAGCGTTACTATCTTTGCATTGTCGATAAAGAAGTACTAGCTTTTAAAATAATCTGAACGGCCACGACCTCAAGTTGTGGCCTTTCTTTATTTTATTACTTATCTTTCGGAACCATTCGGTTTGACAGAAATCTATTTGGTCTTTCTTGCGTTACAGATGAGACAGCAAGAACTGTATCTAACAAAATTGACACCTTTTTCATTATATCTAATGATAGTTATGAAATATTATATATCACTTCTCACCTTTCTATTCTTTACACTAGTGGCAAGTGCACAGGATTCCAGACTTGCAACTCAGTATTACAACTCAGGAGAATACGAGAAAGCCGCTGCGGTATATCTTAAGATGTATCAAAAACAACCCAATTCTTACTACTATTTCTCTCAATATGTAAAGTCATTAATTGCTCAAGAAGATTATCCTGCCGCAGAGAATGCTATAAAAAAGGAAATCAAGAAGAATCCGCAGAATGTAGAACTCTATGTAACATTCGGTAATCTATACGAGCGACAGTCTATGCCAGAGAAAGCTGAAGCCCAGTACAGGCATGCGATAGATAATATGCCTGCTGATGTAGCCGTCATAAACAAGCTAGGGAATGAGTTTTTACGTAACACGAAGTATGACCTAGCCATTGAAGCCTATCTTAAATCTCAAGATGTATTGAATGACAAAAACATCTTTGCTAATAACCTTGCAGACTTGTATAAGCGAATTGGTGATATTCCCAAAATGATACAATACTATATCGCAGCAGCAGAGAAGAATACACAGCAGATAGATTATTTCAAAACCATTTTTCAGCGTAATGTAAATACTGACGAAGGGAAAGAGGAACTCCGCTCACAGTTATATGCCAAGATCCAAGAGAATGACTCAAACCTCGTATATCCTGAACTATTAGAATGGGTTTATATAGAACGTGCTGACTACTATAGCGCATTGAAACAAGCTCGTGCAATGGACAGAAAACATGACGAGAATGGTTCACGTGTAATGAACATAGGCAATATCGCTTATAACTCTAAGGACTATGATACAGCCATAAGTGCTTACGAATATATCATAGAAAAAAAAGGAGCCTCTAACGGCTATTTCCTTGATGCCAAAGGCGCCATACTCAAGACACATGTCAAAGAGGTAACAGAAAGTTATGACTACACTGCAGGACAGTTAGACACATTGGACAATGAATACAGTACATTTATTGAAGAGATGGGTATAAATCCCAAAACTGAATTAATAGTAAAACAATATGCTGAATTTCTGGCGCTGTATAAGAATGATCTCGGTAAAGCCATCAGTGTACTAGAAAATCTTGTGGGGATAAGCAGTGTCAACAAATATGTAAGAGCCAATGGTAAAATATCTATGGCTGATTATTATCTCATGCAAGGCGAAATATGGGAGGCAACACTTTTATATTCGCAAGTAGAAAAGGCATTTAAGGAAGAGTATCTAGGAGAAGTGTCAAGATTCAAAAATGCACAACTGGCATATTACGCCGGTGATTTTGAGTGGTCACAAGAACAATTCAAAATCTTGAGGACAGCTACAACCAGATTGATATCTAATGACGCCATCGATATGTCAATATTTATTATGGACAACATGGGCCTCGATACGACAGATGTTCCGTTACAGATGTTTGCAGAATCTGAACTACTTACACTACAGAACAAACATGATGAAGCTTTCGCCAAATTAGACTCCATAAGTATCCTCTTTCCTAAGCATGCTCTGGAAGATGACATCTTATATCAGAAAGCAAACCTACATCTCACACTTAAGGATTACGAAAAAGCCAAAGAACTGTATACCACTATATATTCTGAATACAAGGAAGAAATAAGAGCAGATAATGCCCTATTTAAACTGGCTTCATTATATGAAAATCAACTAGAGAATCCAGAAGAGGCTATGTTATTATACGAGAAACTGTTTATAGATTTTTCTAATAGTACTTTTGCAATAGAAGCGAGAAAAAAATTCAGAACCCTAAGAGGAGACAATGTCCAATAAAACCATGCAGACCAATCCTTTACTGTTTAACATAACCCTAAAACTAGCTGATGCCATTGCTGACAAATGGCTTACAGCAATGAAAAAGGATATACTCCCTTATTGTGTAGATGGTAAGATCATCGTGTCATCACAGGTTAACAAATTGCAGTTATCAGAAAATGATAATGAGAGTACATATGCGGTTCAATTTACATTTGCGACAGCTCACATTTATAACTCAGAAGGTCTACCAGCCCTAGATAAATTTCTAAAACTACTAGATAAGCAGTTTGCCAATCAATACGTTTACTTTACCACTAAAATGGAGGTATTGCATTTCGTCTCAGTTCCTTCGGATAACTAAGGGCCTAATTTGAAGTCATCCCCCTCATCTAGACTCTCGAATACAAGAGCGATCATTCTTCTTTTTCTTGCCAATGCTGTTTCAGGTATGGCACAGGGAATAAGTATGCTAGCTATTCCATGGTATTTTGCACAACAAGATCAACTGGGATTATTCGGTATTGTATATCTGATTACTAATATTCTATCCATGTTTTGGGTTCCAGTAAGTGGATCCATTGTAGATAAGTACGATCGTAAAAAAGTCTTTCTATTCATTACCATGATAGGAGGATGTATATTAGGAACCGTGACCACTCTTGGCTATTCCTTGGGAGAATTACCGCTTTTGATCGTAGGATCAGTATTCATGACTACTTTCCTCCATTACAATATTCATTATCCTTGTTTGTATGCATTTGTACAAGAGATAACAGAAAGAAAATATTACGCTAGGATGACCTCAGTACTCGAGATTGTAGGTCAATTAACAACCATAATGGCAGGGGCACTGGCTACCTTATTACTAGAAGGCACTCAGAATGGTCAACTCAAAGTATTCGGTACAACCATAGATATAGGCGTAAATATTTCTAAGTGGGACATCCATGAGATATTTCTCGTCGATACGATTACCTATTTTGCATCTTTTATTATAATCCTGTTCATCAGTTATACCCCCATATTAGAGAGAGAAACTGAAACAGGTGGTATTGCAGAAAGGCTAAAAGCGGGATGGACATACCTTATCCAAGACAGACCCACTATGTGGTTTGGTGTATTTTCCTTTACAGTCTTTCTGGCTATGTTATTGGAGGCATTTTACTTAGGTGTTTCTTACGTAAGTAATCACCTCCAAGAAACAGGAGATGTCTATGCTAATTCCAAAATGGCTTATTCCAGTGGTGCCATTCTGATAGGTCTTAGCATCAGGCATATATTCAAAAAAGTCAATATCCCATTGGTTACAATAATACTGACGATTGCGATGGCTATAATTTTCTTTGTGCTTTCTGCCACTAACAATACGACCTTGTTTTTTGGAATGATGTTATTAGTAGGTATCTGTAATGCAGGGACAAGGATAGCACGGATAACATATTTGTTTAAAAACGTAGCCAATCAATTTTTTGGAAGAGCACATAGTGTATTTTTTCTATTCAATGTGGCCTTACGTATTGTTATGTTGGCTGTATTCACACGACCATTCTTTCAGCTAAGTGACAACATTGTGTATGCCTATGTTATAACGGGGGTAATGTTATTGATGTCAACAGTAGTTCTTATAAAACACTATCGTACTTTCGATCTTAATATCTCAAGTTAATGTAATGGCAGGTAGAGAATCCGCACATTTAGTTACCCTTCTAGGTATTCCTATTAAAGTCCATTGGACATTTAGCTTTATATTGGTCTTTATAGGATATATCGCCTTCACTGAAAATTTAAGCTTTCAAGCGACTTGCTCATTTGGCCTATATGTTTTTTGTCTCTTTACCTGTGTAATCTTACACGAATATGGACATGCACTTATGGCCAGGTATTACGGTATACAGACTACTGATATTATCATCTCACCTATAGGTGGACTCGCAAGACTAGAGAATATGCCGTCCAAACCTGTACAAGAACTCATGGTAGCCATAGCGGGCCCAGCCGTAAATCTTGTCATCGCAACAGTTATATTAGGTATCTTATATCTGAAGGGAATCAGAGGCCTCATGCCAGATACTGATGATTTCGTTCTACTTATTACTAATCCTATTGGGTTTCTATTCATGTTATTATTGATGAATATAGTCCTGTGCCTGTTTAATCTTATACCTGCTTTTCCTATGGATGGTGGCAGAGTATTGAGAGCCCTACTTAGTCTCAAATTACCTAGACTCATAGCCACTTTTATAGCCGCTATGATAGGAAAGTCTATTGCTATTGGATTTGTTTTATTTGGGGCTTATCATCAGATATTTGCACTGTTCTTTATTGGAATATTTGTCTTTGTAATGGCTGGCAAGGAATATAAAATGCTAAAGCAAAGAGAAGAACAATTGACACAACGTAACGATTAAGAACCATTAAAGTAATTCTCTCTCCCCTAGAAATTAAAAACCCAAGTTAAACTCAATTCTAACTGATAAAAGTCAAAAAAACAGCTCTGCTCCAAACGAACAAAAAAAGGGACTATTTTCATCAACAGAATTGACGAGAATAATCCCAAATTAAGGGTGTTAAGTCGCCTATTGGACGGCATTTACTTCAAAAAGTAACACATTTTTTACCAGATTTCTGCAATACTTTCACTTCAGTCGATAATAGTAGTACTTAAACTTGTTTTTATCCTGATATTGACGACATTTGCGATTCAATGATATCAGCCCCAGTGCTGGAATTGGTAGACAGGCATGGTTGAGGGCCATGTGTCCTTATGGGCGTGAAAGTTCGACTCTTTTCTGGGGCACTTATTGAGGTAAGAAGGGGCTTTTTAGTCCCTTTTTTTATGTTTTTAAATTTCAAACAATAAACCTAACTTTATTAAACACAAAGGAAGCTACCCCTAAAGGCAACTTCCTTATATGTATATTATAATATTTTAAAACAATCTATTACTCAACAACCTCAAAGCAGAAAATACCACTCCAATCTATATAGACACTACCTCCATCAAAATGTTCTTTATCTATATTTTTCTATCCTTCTCGATTTATCACGATACACCACTTTATCTAGATAAATAAGCTCATCTAGAAAGTCATAATAGTGAGGGTCTCATTGAACGGTGCCGCAAATATAGAAATAGCTATCCGGACATCTCCCTTCAAATTGACAGGCATCCTTTTCTGCATTACGATCTGAATTTCCACTACATGCATTTGACATATACTGATCAAAAAGGAGAGTAATATATTTACCTGGTTTCTCAAATACAATCTTGTATTCAAAATGGTACATAGAATTCTCATATACCATATGGTCCTCTCATATCATCTGACACATGAGACTGGAAATTGTATCTGGTATTGTATTTCTCCTCGTCCACTATAAGTTCATTGACTCTATATCCTGACTCCCATTCATCTTCGAAAGTGACAATTATAGTCAACAACTGCGCTGTATAATTTTAGAAAACGAGTAATTTATTGTATAACTTTAAGGAGATTTCAAAATTGAAATCTCCTTTTTTAGATCTA
>JALZVB010000101.1 GCA_023300835.1 Saprospiraceae bacterium
AGGGTCTATGATATTACTATTGTATAATACTATTGTTGAATCATTTGTTGTATTGATATCTTCCGCAATCAACAAAGTCGTAGCCATTATGAGGCAACCACCTTGCTGGTTGAGAAACAATTCAATCTCAGTGTCTTGAGTAATTATGGCAATGGGATCTTCGCAATCGCTTGCACAGTCTAGTATTTCTTCTGGTGTCCATGAGATACTAGAGAACCCAAAATCAGATTCATATCCCAGTTGAAATGTATTGTTTCCTAATGGCTCTGCCGTAATAAATGTATTATCACTATTGACTTCGGTAATTGTAACAGATCCTGAGACAGTGCAGTTTCCATCTTCAATTCTTATCTCGTTGGTGCCTATGTTTCCACCATTGAATTGCTCAGGCAACGTGTCATAAGTATCTAACAAAACGTTATTGAGAAATACAGTTAGCGGACCACTAAGACCTTGCACATCAGTGATTGCAAAACTACCTACAGTGGCGCCTTCGCATCCTTGTCTATCTTCAATTGTTACAGATGTATTTGTCACATTCAGGTCAACTTGAAATATAATAGAATCACAACCTTGGACAGACATTAATGTATCAATAGATGAGAGATTGTTGTTGTCAAAGTTTTCGCCGTGGACGGTAAATACCCCATCAGCGCAGATGTTTTCATTATAAAACTCCATTGCAGGTTCCAGTATCTGAACAGTAAACATCAATGAAGTATCACAACCTTCCGAACTCGGCACCAGTACGGTATCACTAAAAGGTTCTGTATAAGTAACACCATTCACAGTAACACTACCGCCCTCACATATCTGAAAACCTTCTGTCTTTTCAATATATCCTGTAGTCGTCAGATCCACATTGACACGGATGTCGCAAGCGTCTGGATCTGTATTAGGAATTATTGTTGTTCCATTGAGTCTGTTAACATTATAACTCTCGTTCCCTACACGAACTATTTCACCAGGACATATTTCTTCAACAAGAAAAGAATCTTGTAATGCTACTACAGCTAAGGTCAATTCTAATCGTAATGTGCAATCTTCAAAAAGATAAATTCCTGCAATAGTATAAGGACCATTTTCTGACTCATCTCCTTCACATATTTCTTCAAATACCATAGTATCTTTTTGAATAAAATAATCCAAAGTAACAACTGTCGAACTATCACATCCCAAACTACTTCCTGGTCCAAATACCACTTCTCCATTTAATCTTGTTTGATCAAATTGCTCCCCGTCTACCAATAGAAACTCTCCAGAGCAAAGTGTCGTATCAATTCTCCCAATAGCAACATCAGAAAATTCAAATATTACTTGTGCCATAGAATCACAACCATTGACAGATTGTCCAGGAAAATTAACCAAGCGGTCTGTATCAACTGTAAATACTTGTCCAAATAAAGTCTCAGTATGTCCTTCACAAAAATCACCAAGTATAAGTCCCATCTCTTGCGGAAACGTATCTATATCAATTATAATTATAGAGTCACATCCTGCTTGTGTGAGGAATCTATTCTCAATAGAAGCACCATATTGAACACCTCCTAATTCTACTGTTTCTCCCTCACAAACAGTACCTGACAACACTGTGATAAAAGAAGGCAATAAATTAAGCATAACAGGCGCTGGGATAATACTACTTACATCACAATTGAATTGCGAATCATCAACATCAGCGATAGAAAACTCTACTGTTTTTGCATCACCGATAAAAAATGTATCAGGGAGGATTTCTCCAAATTGTCTGCCAGTACATATGTTCAACTCAGAGAAACCATTGAGCGGTCTGTTTACATTTTCAAATACAGCATTTGTAATATCACCTATAACAAGGTCCATATTGAGTTCTCTAGTCATACTGATAAATACTTTTACGCAAGTATCTTCATTATCACAAATTTCAGTTTCTGATAGACTCAATGTCAAAGTAGGTAACACGATACTCGTCAGACTCAGTACCGTTGTATCTGACATACAATTACCACTCCCAGCAATGACATAGGCCAGATCAATGGATTGGTCAATCAAGAAGTCTGGTGCAAAACTATTACCATAGGCCGGAAAGTCATAAAAAGTCCCGCCAGGCGTTTCATTATCCAAAAGCTCATTAAGGTCAAGCATCGTCCCGCCACAATAAGTAAGATTTGTAGGGATAGGTATTCCAGCGGATGGATTGCTTGTTATGTTAATCGTATAGATCGCCTCATCTGTAGGACAACTCGGACCAGAATCAATAAGGTAAGTAATGACAACAACGCCGTTATCTTGAAAAAAAGCATTGGAATCAAATTCTCCAGCGACTAGAAATGGGGCAGGAACATCTGGAGATGTAAATATGCCATCATTATGAATAGGCACACTGAGCAAAGTTTTCAAATCAACTACATCACCTTTACATATAACAATCGTGCTATCTCTTCCTGCATCCGCTAGACCAGATATTTCTATTCTGATGCCAGAAGATACACTTTGACACAGGGTATCTTGAGTAGAGCCATTTATAGTATAAGTGAAACCATAACTTGCAGTAGGTACGTTATTAAAATCAACCATCGTAGGGTCTGAAAAATCTACGGGGGGGCCAGCCAGTTGGGCCCAATTGCCGCCGATGTCTGGGAAAGATGCCAGTTCTTCTAGGTTGAGAATTCCCGTCGCACTGCACAAGACTTGTACGCTGTCCATACCTGCATAGGGCAGCTCAATTATATTTATTGTCAATATCGATGACAGATCTGTACAACCTGCTGCGGGCTCCAGGTTATAACTTATCTCGTAGCTACCCGCTGGCAAAACAGAAATATCAATTTGTGTAGAATCATTAAATTCAAAATCGACAACATTAGGAAATATCCATGTACCCATCGGATCTGGTGTACCTAATAATTGCCATACATTTATTGTCTCTAAATTATAACCAGCACATGCGTCTAATTCATTATCGATCCCTGCAAATGGTGCTGGAAGTATATTGACTTGAAAGGAATCCAGAAACGTACAAAATTGGTCTGGAAAGACAAACTCATTATTGAATATCGTATCAGCAATATAGATTGTTTGCGTGGTAAGTATAACGCTTCCTGGATCTAATAAAGATGCCGTATTAAAATCACGATTACTGGCATATTGTGCCCTAGCTGAAATCACAGGCCCACTAAGTGGTAACAAAATATATGAATTACAAACTGTCTGATCTCCTGGAACAATATGCACTGGACTCTGTACAATATTAAATGTTACAAGTGTTTCTCCTGCTGCTGCGTTAGCCGTATCAAAAATGTAAAGGCTATCAATTACGTCTCCATTAGATAATTGGCTTTCTGTGAAATCTATAAAATCACCAATATTGAATCTATCGC
Organism: Saprospiraceae bacterium; assembly: GCA_023300835.1. Taxonomy (GTDB): domain Bacteria; phylum Bacteroidota; class Bacteroidia; order Chitinophagales; family Saprospiraceae; genus RFSX01. The sequence goes on from JALZVB010000101.1 coordinate 3,360, forward strand.
CTAATCCACCTGGCTCTGTAAAATAAAAAGTCGTTCCTGATGCAGGAACAGGTGGTGTCAATTCTAATGAGTCACAGTATATCCCTTCAATGTCTGAAGTATAGGGCTGTTGATTACAACCAAATTCTATTGGCGCATGGGCCGCAACAGTTGCAAAACACTGATTAGAATCCTCTACGTCATTTAGCGTAAATGCTACTGGCATGAATTGTAGCGGTACAAAAACCGTTTTGGGAACGGTAAACCTATCGAATTGGAAAAAAGAACCATTGTCTACAATACAAACCTTTACTTCTTCCCCAACAGAGTAATCTAAAATCGCTAAACGTGTTGATCCCCCTCCAGCGCCTTGCCAAGTAACACTAAAATTAACATTATAAGTAGGCGCTCCTCCTGGGCCGATGATAAAGGTAAGGTTGCCCGTATCTGAACAATCATCAATATTACATAAATCTTCCCCTCCAGAAATGGTAGCCTCAAAGGCTAGACTTTTCCCATGTATAGAGGGCTCAATTGTATTACCCTGAATGGTGTTAGTAAATAGAAAAAAACCAATAAATAACGCAGCTAGTACCGTATTCTTCAAAATATACAAATGAATGAGTAATGTTCAATGATCATAATACCATAATGGTAATGCGCTCATTTATAAGTTCAGTAACCGTACTTATAACGTGTAAAAGCGCTTTTTGCTTCTACAAAAGTAAGAACATATTGAATATTGATATATGTAATTACCTATAATGTAATAAACGAGACGTAAATGACTCATATATAGAGAATTACACATATTAAACATATGCAATGCTATTTGTTAAAAAAATGAAAGAAGTCGGAATACTAAGAGAGTATACGTAAACAGGCCATCCTATTGGGGACAGCCTGTTATATTAATACTTTTACTATTGTTTCATTTATCCAGAAAGGATAGTGATATGTGCATTTATTATCTGAATATCGTAATATCTCCATATTGAATATTAGGTTCAGCCCCTTGCGTATCAAACTGTACAACATATACATAAACGCCTTGCTCAACCATGTTATCGTTATATCGACCATCCCAGCCTGCAGACTTGTCATTGGTCATGAAGTTCTCTCTCAAGAATACTTTATTACCCCACCTGTCATATATCGCCATTGCAGCTACTAGGACATCATTCCTACTCTGTATGAAGAATATATCATTAGATGGATTATTCAGGTCAATAATATTAGGATAATAGATCATTTCTGTTGTATCCTGAATTATAGGTTCGTCAAATAATAATACAACAGCTGTATTTAATTCACATCCGGCTTGTGTTATTACATTTACAGTAACCTCAGTTTGTTCTGTTATTGTCGCATTTGTGGTAACACATAATGTAGAACAGGTCAACACTTGTTCTGGTGCCCACTGGATATCCGTAGGTGTAAAGTCTGCCTCTACGGTCAGGATATAATCATTTGGCGAAAGCCCTGGTGTAGAAACAATATTAATAGATTGTGTACCTTCTGTTTCTATTTCTATATCATCAGAAACGATGCAACCACTTGCCCCTTCCACTCTTATTGTGTTTGTACCTAATGATCCAGATATTCCTGCCGCCAATTCTGAAAAATCATTATAACTTCCGACTGATGCATTATTGAGGAATACTTCGATTGGGAAATCTGTATTTGTATCTGTTACTATAATATTTTGCGAAAGCTCACCTTCACATATGTTGTCAGCCATAAGTGTAACAAAGGGTACTTTAACATCTAAGGAGATACTGTAAAGTATACTATCACATCCTAGACTATTTCTCAAAGTATCTAATCCTGAACTATTACTTTCGTCATAAGTCTTACCATTGAAATCTACGGAGGCTTGACCTTCACAGAATTCTAGATTTACGTTTTCGTTACCAGCAGACTGCGCAATAGTAACAGTTACCATTCTGCTTGTATCACAGCCTATTGCAGCTGGAATATCAACTACTTGAGATAAATTATTAGCGTCAAATGTTACACCATAGCGCATTGTTGATTCTCCAAAACATAAAGCGATAGCTTCTGTATCCATTATAGTAAGCTGAACATCTACATTTACATTCACAAGACTATCACAGCCAGATGCGGCCATGCCCATTAATCTTGATTGTCCCATAAGGTTAGAATCATCATAAGTAATACCGCCTAGCACAAACTGATCACCTGCACATATCATGGTATCTAACATGAATTCTGGTTCTGTCAATAATATCACTGAGACATTTATAATACTGTCACATCCTGTCGCCGCTCCACCGATTACTGTACTTATGCCAGACTGCGTATTCTCATCATATGTATCACCTTCTACAACTCTATCTTCACCTGGACACAGAAAAAGGGGTAAGTCAAAAGTATCAGTCGGATGAAACATGACATTGACAAGTGTTGCACTATCACAGCCAAAAACACTTATCGGGGCTGGCACATTCTCTATGGCTTCTTGATCCAATGTAACACCATCCACAACGGTACTCTCTCCTTCACATATAAAGACATCTAGGTTTCCTTGTGCCACTGTATCAAATGTCAAATCAAGTTGCACCAATGAATCACAGCCATCAACTGACTGACCTGTGAATGTGATTAACTCATCTATACTCATGGTAAATGCAGTCCCTAATAGAAAGTAAGTTTCACCTATACACAATCGTTCCGTAATCATCTGTGTAGGTTGCGCATAGAACTCAACTGTTATGTCTACTATAGAATCACATCCTGCAACTGTTGTTCCTGCTACAGATTGACTTGCAAAATATTCTACACCTTCAAACATAATAGACCCACCTGGACATGTAATGTCTGTATGGCTAACATTGTAGGAGGTATCAATAGTGATAGGAAAAGTAGCAACTGAGAAATTAAGATCTTGGCATCTCAGACTATTATCGGATAGGCTATTCAAGGTTACTTGAACAAATGAATTTGAACCCATGAAAAATGTATCCGATACAATTTCAGTTGAAAATGAACTTCCTGGGCAAAAATTGATAACATTGATACCGTCAATTATAGGTGTATCAAAAAGACTATTTTCCGTTGGACTACCTACAACGGCAACCTCCATTTCTCCATTTGTATTAGAGGTAATAGTTATCGGTACACAATCTTCGCTATTGTCGCATAATCTATTGGTTCCGAACTGAAAATCAACTATGATTCCTGGGGTAACTGTAATAGAAATATCTTCTGTATCTCCCAGGCAATTACCATTATCAGCAACAACATAAGTGAATAATTGATCTGTATCGGCTGTCCACATATTAGGTATACTGGTAGTTGTACCCGTAATAACAAAAATACCGCCTGGTGTTTCGTCTGTCAGAAGGTCGTTGAGATTGATTTCTTCTCCTTCGCAGATTTCTATATTGGGATCGGCTGTTCCTGCAGACAGAGCTGTCGTAAGGTCTAGTATCAATATGATTGAGTCAGAAGCACAAGCTGCTGAGTTAGTTTCTATCAAATATTTTATCGTGTAAGTATCTGGAATTGGAATGGCTGTATCCCACATATTACCATTAAGTATGGCGTCATCTGAACTGAAAACACCATCTAAGTCTGCATCACTGGATAGTAAGGTTAAGAGGTCGATGTTATCACCTTGGCAGATAGGCGCTGTTATCGTATCGCCTGCATTGGGACCTTGATCTATATCAACTATGATTCCGCCAGACTCGTTATTGCAATAAGGATTAGACCGCTGCGCAGCAAGCGTATAAGTATATCCGTACATGCCTTCTAGCAATCCCGTAAAGCTTACCATCGTAGAATCACTCAGGTCTATCAACTGGCTTCCGCCTAATTGAGCCCATGTACCACCTTCTTCTGGGGACAATCCATTACTCGGATCGCTTATCAATTCCATCAAATTAAATACTTCTGTCGCGCCTACACAGAGGTCAAGAAATTCGTTAATACCTGCAAATCTAGGTTCTACTATATCTATAGTAATTGTTGCAAAATCTGGTGGGCAACCTGGTCCCCCATCTGTAGAATATAATATCGTCGTATCATCTACAACTTGACTAAAGTCCACAGCGGTAGAATCAATAATTTCAAAATCTACAATTCCGCTGAAAGAAAAAACGCCTTGAACATCTGCGCCACCCAGGACAGACCACAGATCAATAGTTTCATCATATCCTCTGCATATAACTAATGTAGAATCGAGTCCTGCAAAAAGGTCATTAGAGATAGTTATATCAAATGAATCTATAATGGCGCAAGCAAACAGTGTATCTGTAAAAAACCAACTTGCTATATAATGAACAGTTGTCGTTTCTGTAATCACATCTCCAGACATTAAAATTGTACCTGGATCAAAATTGAATGTAGTAGAAAATTCTACAGAGTCTGGTAACGCAAATGCAGGAATGGTAAACGGCCCACATGATTGAAAATCTTGAATAGTGAATATCGGTTCTTCTAGTATTTCAAATATGATCGTATCCTCTGAAGCACAGGCACCTGTCTGTGTAGGATCAAATAGATATAAAGTATCAAAAACATTAAGCTGTGCATTAGCTATATCAAAAGTTATAACGTCTCCTGGATTGTATTTTACACCGCCACCATTGGTTTCAGTAAAGTAGCCAACATCTGGTGAAATGGGCATAATTGGAGACAGTGTGAAACTTTCACAGAAGTAGTTATTACCGATAAGGTCAGACATATAATCTGTCCCTGGAAGAAGATTAACAGCAACTGGTGAAATATCAAAACAACCATTAGAATTAGTAGCAATTGCGTATATCGTTGTAATCCCGCTTGATGTTAATAGATCGTCTCCAGGCAAGAAGGTCTGGCCAGTCATAAGAGGATCCGGTGTCGTAGAATAAAATACATTATCCGCATCATCAATATCAATATCCGGCAGTTCAATTGTTCCACAACCTTCTAGCGGTCCAGCCGGTCCAAAGATCTCTGGCTCTGGCAAACTATTGACTTGTATTGCCATCATGGATTCACATACAGAACCTTGATTGGCAAATACGAATATCATATCATTATCCTCAATGTTTATAATATCAAATGGACTATATGGACCATCAGTAGCCGCAGCATCTAGATAGTAAGACAAAATAGTACCGGCTGGATCAACTGTTACCAGATCGTCATAAACAGGTAATTCCATTGTCGCACCACAACTGTCTATGCTTATAACCAACGGCGTAATAACCGCCGCAGGAAGAATTGTAAGTGGTACTTCTATTATTTCAGAATTACATGGCGATGTCTCTAATACTGCAAATACAGGATTGGCATCATCTGGATCATGTTGTGTCGGATCACTTATTTTATCTGTAATATCATTGGATTCTAACCATATGATATCTCCGAACTCTCCATTTTTTATTTCATCATCATATGCGGTCAGGTCAATAAGTTGTCCCTCACAGAAATCTGGAATATCTGGATCTTCTACCTCTGGAGGATCTGTAACATTTAAATTATACGTATCTCCAGATAGATTACCCATACAACCACTATCATCTATAACAGTTCCTTGATCAAGTGTCAAACTCAATGGATAAAAGAAACTCGGTAAATCTACTGATATGTAAGAGCCTTCATCTGTAAATCCAAGTCCACCTTCACAAAATTGAAATTCTTGATCCAGGTTATCAAATGTTATAGGAAGTGGAATACCAAAGAACATAATTGTGTAAGGCCCTGAACCGCCTACTACATCTAAAATCAAAGTTGATATGCCTAACTCTGTACATCCGCCTTCACATACTTCAAAGTCCCCATCCGTCATTGTTACGTCAAATGCCCCCGAAGAAATGAAAACCACATCCGTACTGGCATCACAATTATTAACATCTGTAACTGTCAGTGTAAATTCATCACCATCGTCAGCACCATCGGCTGTTGTATTCTGAGCAGTGGGGTCAACAATATTGGCAGGTCCGTTGGTTGTCCAATCCCAGTCTGCAATTACATTTACATCTACTGCGTCTCCATCTAAGTTTATTTCTCCTCCTGCGCATACGGGGTTTATAGGATCTATAATGGGGAACCCTTCGTAGCATATTATTGTGACATTTGTAAATTCATTTATTTCCGCTGAGGTCCAATTTTGATTTACAATGGTGATTTGGGCATCGGATGCACTATCTACACATTCTATAAAAGAAAACGTTCCTGTTTGGTCATCAAAATCGTTGGTGCCCGTATCACCAATTAAATTCTCAGCCACAGAGCTTCCATCGATTTCGAATACTATCCACATAAAATCCCAGCATCCATCAGTACCAGAACAACTCATATTGGATAAACATTCTAATTGTTGAGGATCGGTAGGATCTGCATCACAAGCTGGACAACATTCATCTACAGGTTCCATATTTCCTCCGCCATCCCAACCTGCTGGAAAATTAAAATCTACAGAGAACTCTACACTCGTACAATTAGAAATATCTATTGGTGTTGCCGGGTATTCATCCGTAACATCCGAATCTAAGTTAGCATATGACATTCCACCAACATCTTGAAAAATAATTGTCTGACCCGTTAGGCCAAAAGAAAAACAGATAGAAAGGACAATAAGGGTAATTTCTCTCATGCTCAGATACAGTATAAGTTCAGGTTAATATAGGCTTGTAAAATACGGTTTTATGTTACTTGACTGATCCATTGTAGCCTATTTCTATCTTATTTAATATATTTTTGCATTCACATAATAATTAAATTTAATATGAGTCAAGTATTAAGTGAGCAAGAGCTTGTAAGACGTGAGAATCTTCAGAAAATGAAAGATTTGGGTATCAACCCTTATCCATCTGAATCTTACCCTATTTCCCATACGGCTGCCGAGATCCATGCCGGATTTACAGAAGGTAGTACCGATTATAAAGAAGTCTGTCTAGCAGGAAGATTTATGAGTCGTCGTATCATGGGTAAAGCTTCATTTGCAGAGATCCAAGACAGCACTGGTCGTATGCAGATCTACGTGAGTAGAGATGATATCTGTACTGGCGAAAATAAAGACCTGTACAACAAGGTTTTTAAGAAATTGGTAGATCTGGGAGATTTTATAGGTATAAAAGGATTTGCATTTCTTACACAGACAGGAACACTTTCTATCCATATAAACGAACTGACTATTCTCAGTAAGTCACTCAAGCCATTACCTATCGTCAAGACTGATGCCGATGGTAATGTATATGATGGTGTAACTGATCCCGAGTTCAAGTACAGACAACGTTATGTAGACCTGACGGTAAATCCAGAAGTAAGAGAGACTTTCGTCAAAAGGTCTAAAATGGTCAGTGCCATGAGAGAGTTTATGGTAGAACGTGGCTACCTAGAAGTAGAGACGCCTATCCTACAAGCTATGTATGGTGGTGCAGCTGCGAGACCATTTGTGACACATCATAATACGCTAGACGCTACATTTTATCTGCGTATCGCTAACGAGTTGTATCTCAAGCGATTGATCGTAGGTGGTTATGATGGCGTTTTTGAATTTGCCAAAGATTTCAGAAACGAAGGCATGAGTCGTTTCCATAATCCAGAGTTTACCATGATGGAACTCTATGTCGCTTACAAGGATTATGAGTGGATGATGGACTTTATGGAAGAAATGATAGAGTTTGTTACCCTTAAGATTCATGGTACTACAGATATACAAGTCGGTGAGAATGTCATCAGCTTCAAGAGACCATGGAAACGTTATACGATGTACGAGGCGATAGAACACTACACAGGTATCGATATATCCAAAATGGATGAAGCAGAACTGAGAACAACTGCCAAAAGCCTAGATGTACACATAGATGAGAAACTCGGAAAAGGAAAAATTATAGATGAGATATTCGGTGAGAAATGTGAGCATCAGTTGATACAACCGACTTTCATAACTAACTACCCCATAGAGATGTCTCCTCTTGCTAAAAAGCACAGAACAGAAGATGGCCTAGTAGAGAGATTTGAAGCGATATGTAATGCCAAAGAAATATGCAATGCCTTCTCTGAGCTTAATGACCCTATAGATCAGCGCCAACGATTTGAAGAACAACTGGAACTCGGTAAACGTGGTGATGAAGAAGCGATGCAACTGGATGAAGATTTCCTGAGAGCTCTAGAATACGGCATGCCACCTACAGTAGGTATCGGTATCGGTATAGACAGATTGGCTATGATTATGACCAATCAGAGTTCGATACAAGATGTGTTGTTCTTTCCACAGATGAAACCAGAGAAGGGAGGAGAAAATACAGAGGAGTAGTAAGTATCCATATTAGATACAATCACTAATAAAAGAAAGCCAAGATCAATATGAATTGATCTTGGCTTTCTTTATGTCCTCTGCCGGTGGCGCTGGACAATGTTGAAATCGTAATGTATTATCTATATAGCCTTCTGAAATAAATCACATTCTTTATCAAATGCCTTTTTCAATTCTATATCCGTAATCCCTTTTTGAGTATCAAAATTCTTTTGAAAAGAAGGAAGAGCAAAGTTACTGATAACTTTACCGTCCATAAATCCAAAACTACTAACAGCTGTATCCAGTACAGTTTGTCCTCCTCTACCCCCAGGACTAGTAGCTAGCAAAAACATCGGTTTTCCATTCCAAATACTCTTTTCTATGACTGATGTCCAATCAAATAAATTTTTAAATGCAGCAGTATATGAAGCATTATGCTCAGCGAATGAGATAATAATACCATCAGCAGATTTTATGAGTGATTTGAAATGTTTGGCTGCTTCTGGAATACCATATGCTGCTTGTCTATCCGAGCTATACATTAACATCTCATACATATTGAGGTCCAGAAGGTTGATGTTTACATCCTTAATACAATCAGCTGCATACTTTGCCAATTGTTGATTGATAGAAGTGGTGCTTGTACTGGCACCAAAAGCTAAAATATTTTTCATATTGTTTCTTTTATAAGTTGTGAAAATTTATTGGTCATAAAAATAATACACTGATCACCAACGCCAATGAAAAGTTCCCCGTCTATATACTCAGAAGCACTGATTTGCTTGCTTTATTGCTGAATCAATTCCAAAAAAATACAGCAATCATAATCATTTTGTACGATCCTATGCTCTAACATCGTGTCTTTAAAGATAGTTGTAGATTAATACAGAGAAGTTTATGAACCGATACATGTACCGGGAGTAGAATTCTGAAAATTAAGATTTATCGATGTCCCAATCATGTCGACATTTCTGCCCAAAAGAGATTGTTAGAAAGTTATCCTTGGCCAAGCGTCTGGGTAATGAATCATTTCATGGCCTGTTTTTTTCCATACCCAATATTGTGGCATATCGTTCACGTAATCTATGCGCATAAAGTTAAATGACCAACTGGTATTAACAAAAGGTTTGCCTCCCAATTCTTCCCATGGAATAAAAACTTCACAGGTCCAGTGAGAGTCAATATCGGTTGTATCATTAACAGTGCCTTGATATGTCACATTAATATAATCATCAGGGATGTTCCAATGTATAATATTGGATGGCGCATTTATAATACCCTTAGCTGATCTAAGCTTCAGGTCCCATATAGTTCCTATAGCATTAACTTCTATTTCATAATAATCGATTCCATCAGATCCAGGGTCAATAAATATCTCAAAGCATGGCTCCTTGTATATCATTGTATCGCGCTTAGTCATATATGCAGTAAGATTATCTTCTTGTAGATATGCCTTTACTTTAATTCCTTCTCGGCTGGTGTTCACCATGACTGATGTGGAATCAGTTAGATTACTGTCATTTAGTAAGTTCTCAAATCTTGATGCATGAATAAGTTGCTTGGCAGAAGGGTAGCCTTGTTTTTTTTCTTTACATCCATATAGCGTAATGATAAGAAACATTAATCCCAGAAACCGCATTATGGAATATTGAGATATTTATGTGTCTGCATACTTAATTTCCAAGTTGGATTTTGCTTACAGAATTCAATAGCTGCTATCGTATTTTCAAATTGATTATCATTATCCATAGGTTGGATATACTTATGTGTATAAGCATAATCACTAAAAGCCAACGGATCAATACCCGCTTGTGGAAAAACAATTTTTAACTCATTTCCTTTAGTAACAACTAATTCTGTATTGGCCTTTGGGCTCATGCATATCCAATCTATACCATCTGGGAGTTCTAGCGTACCATTGGTTTCAATAGCAATCTCTGCCTGTACTTTCTTAAGCGTTGTAATTAACGGCTCATCAAGTTGTAATGCAGGTTCTCCTCCCGTAAAGACGATAAATGGTTTATCATTCTCTGGCCATAAAGACAGAATCTTATCTGATAACTCTTGAGCAGAATACTTCCCGCCATTCTCTCCGTCTGTACCCCAAAAATCTGTATCACAGAATTGACATACGGCTTTATGTCTATCTTCTTCCCTACCTGTCCACAAGTTACAACCACTGAAACGACAGAAGATAGCTGGTCTTCCACTGTGGAAGCCCTCTCCTTGTAGCGTATAGTATATTTCTTTTATTGCGTAGATAGCTGCTTATTTTGATAAGCAAAAGTACTCTTATGTATTGATTTTATCTCTGATTATTAGAAATAAAGGTATCGGTATAAAAAAAACGATCTACGTTGTAATTAGTTGGCTCGAAATAGCTTAGATAAATGGATATCAATAGTGTTAAACCAGTTCCAAAACATCATATATGATGAGCCTATTCAATGGCGATATTATTGAAGAAATCAAAAACAAGTATCAACATCTAGATATTAAATTGGCTTAGAAGCTACAACCTAGTTACCAACAACATTCAACTAGTTCTTATTGAGAGAAATATGAAGCGTCTCTAAAAAGTTGTAAACGTCGAAGTTTGTTCCGCGCATTTCTACTTCAGGGATAACCCATTTTATCATTCCCGTCTTATCTACTATGAAGTATTTGGGATAACCTAAGTCACCTCCATAGGGGCCTTCTGATAGTGTTTTACTATTAGGAATAATTGGATATGATATTGATGTAGATTCTAATAATGTCGCTATTTCTTCTTTTGTGTTATTTGCAAATGAAATAACTTTGAGATCTTGAGGATATTTCTGAGACAACTTATTCAGGGCAGCTGTATGTTCTATACACTTAGGACAGTCACTATGCCAAAACGCAAGGATGACATTCTTACCTTTTTCCTTCATAACGCCTTGCTCTTGACCATTCATGTCATTAGCAAGAAAAGGGATGGTCGTAGTTCCCTCATAACCCATTACAAGGCTTTGGACGCTGGGAGACCTATTTTCTAATTCTACCAAAAAAACTTCCTGAGAGGTAGCTATAATAGAACAAAGCAAGATTAAGACAGTGGTCAAAATTTCATATAAACGCATAATCGACATGTTTTTGATTGAAATATGCGACAAGTAAATAAAAACAAATTCCAGTTGCAATTATTATTAGAAATTTTAACGTAAAGTTACTGATTTCTAAGGGTTTATGGAATTCATAGCTAACCACAACACTAGTATAAGCAGGGCATTGTCAGCTAATAAAGCTATTGTCTTTGTAAACTGAGGGAATAGTTTCTTCATGATATAAGAATTAGAAGACAAACATATTAAAATAATTTGTAATATGTTATTGCGTTTTCAAATACCTTTTATTCATTACCAGTGCCTTTTTCTTGCAATCTTTAGTAACCTTACAATCAATGCAGTATACTAGCGGTTAGTGGCTACTTGGATTAACTTTTGTACTGTATCTTTGAATAACAAATTTTGACAATGGAAGAAGCTGAATTAGAACTTACGAGAGCGCAAATATCGAGAGCAGCGATAAGAAGACTGCATATATCTATGAGTCACCTTTTCTTGAGAGGCTCATACAAGCCATTAGGCGTATCTGGGGAAGCTATGATCAGTGCATTGTTGGATCTAGAGCCGGAAATCTATGGCAGTATGAAAGATCCAGACAGAGTAGAAATAAGTGGACTCACTTATATATTCCAACGCTTACCTGAAGGCATAGAAGAATGCAGATATGTACGATTAATATCTAAGGAAGGTTATGAAGATTCTGGTTTCGAAGCCTTGATACCTGCCAAAAGACGCCGAAATTGCTATCGCATAGATAAAAAGCAGATGTATATCGAGATGACACGTGGCAAAAGTGACATCTATGATGTGCTTACCCATCTCACATTTATGTACATCGAAGCGGAAAAAATACGCGGACATGCACTTGATCACAGAAATAGAAAACGACGTGACTGGAAGATGTTAGAAGAAATCATCCTAAAGATCGAGAGTGGTGAACCTTATAATTCTGATATTGGATGCAGCTACCTGGCCAACCTCATGGGACGAACCTACGAAGAAACGGCTAAAGCCATAGCAATATTTGAAAAACTAGATAAGGTCAATTCGCTATTTAATATTGTTTACTGGTTAGGTAGAAACAGTATAGAAGAACATGTTAAGCAGAATGACAGGGAAATCACTTTCTCTAGCATACTCAAAGAGAAGGTAGGGATGCACGTCTATGGAGAGAAATGGGCCGTGATGATAAAGACCCAACTGGAACAAAATGGCCTATTGGAAAAACCGATACATATTATCAGTTCCAATTTACACAGTGTAATGAATAGCCTTTTTGCCAAGGCCGCTCTAGGAGCAAAAGTCAAAAACAAGAGTCTAGAAGAAACAGCTGAGTTACTTTCTAAAGCAAGCAACAGTGCACAGAACACAGCAGTCAAAAAGTATGCACTTAAAAACGGCATGATAGAAGTATCAGAAAAATCTGGTACTAATATCGGCGTCCAAATATTTGATCTTTGTAAAATAGATATTGACAAACTGCCAAGTGAGCTATCGACAACTATTAAAGATTGTAATTCCGTAATTATAGTAATGGACTATGCCTTTGGCGAACAAGCTTATGAGTGCATGGACGAGTTACTTAAGCCATTTGAAACGGCAACGGAAAAACTACCCCTAGATATAAGATCTATAAATATAATGGGCAAGGCCGGCATATTAACCGGTAATAAGAGTGATATCATGATTCCTACGGCACATATATTTGAAGGCAGTGCTGACAATTATCCTCTCCTTAATAGTCTTACTGCAGCAGAATTACAAGATCCTGCGATAAACACCTATGAAGGAAATATGATAACCGTACTAGGTACATCATTACAGAATAAAGATATCTTAAGATACTTTCATCGCTCTTCATGGAAAGCCATTGGACTAGAAATGGAAGGTGCGCATTATCAGAAAGCCATACAAGTAGCCAGTGCTATAAGATCGACTATACGACCAGATGTCGTGCTCAGGTATGCCTATTATGCGTCAGATAACCCGTTAGAAACAGGCTCTACATTGGCTTCCGGTGGACTAGGTATAGACGGTGTCAAACCGACTTACTTGATTACTACAGCAATTCTCAATGGCATTATGTCTCAGACTTAATACATTCACTAACAACAAACTTCATCTAAGCCAATACTGTGAGCGAAAAATCCAATTCTCCTTCTTCTGAAGAAACTATAAGTTTAAATAAGTTTATAAGTGATGCTGGCATATGCTCTAGAAGGGAGGCAGATCAATTTATCGCTGATGGCGCAGTTACAATCAATGGAAAAATAGGACAGGCTGGTAATCGTGTACTAGCTACTGATGCTATAAAAGTAAATGGAAAACTACTCAGGGGCAAACCTAAATCAGTATATATCGCATTCAATAAACCTGTAGGTATTGTATGTACAACTGACGAAAGAGAGCCCAACAATATTATCAATTATATAAACCGTAAAGAAAGACTCTTTCCCATAGGAAGACTCGACAAAGATTCTTCAGGTCTTATTTTTCTTACCAATGATGGAAATATTGTAAACAAAATTCTCAGAGCTGGAAACAGGCACGAGAAAGAATATCATGTCACTGTGCACAAGACAGTAACAGATAAGTTTCTCGCTGGCATGAGTAATGGTGTTCCTATTTTAGGTACAAGAACAAGAAGATGTCGAGTCAGTAAAGTCAATCCCTATACTTTCAGAATCACATTGATACAAGGTCTTAATAGACAGATACGTAGAATGTGTGAGTACTTTGGATATCGTGTAACTAAGCTGATCAGGCTCAGAATAATGAATGTCAGTCTAGGCAGAATGAAAATCGGTCAGTACAGAATCCTATCCGATAACGAAATCAAATCATTAACAACACAGACTGCTGGCAGTAGTAAAACACAAGGTTCAAGACCAGATAAAATCGTAAGTAATTCTACAAAAAGAAAACCTAAAACCTACAAAGCAAAGCCTACTCCTGATAAAAAAGATCCTAAAAAGTCAAAGGTAAAGTCAAAAGTAAAAGGCAGTCAAAACAAAAAGACGCCAACACAACAAGACGCTAGATCTAATTCTCGAAAGAAGAAAGAGGAAGAAAAAGAACTTCGTAAGACTAGACTCTGGGAAAAGCCAAAAGCTGGAAGTTATAAAGCGAATAGGAGGAAGAAGCGCTAAGTATC
>JALZVB010000102.1 GCA_023300835.1 Saprospiraceae bacterium
AGGTGATTCTCATCCGCTTCGCTACTGAGACCAAATTTGATTCTTCATTCCATGCTTATTTTCTTTAGCCATTTGCATGTCTAAAGAAACGCAATTCCAATTGATCAAATTCTATCACTGGTGAACAACCAATTTGGCTTCGAAATTTATTTCATTAGTAACTTATACAATAAGTAATCTATAGAGTCTTTACTCTCACAACTCCTTATAATAACCGCCGTTCCAAATACTAAATGTACTTTTGTTAATTGATAAGCGAATCAAGCATTTAGACCATATAATTCCAGTGTAGAATTTCAATTGACCCAAAATATGCCCATTAAAATGTCAGAAAATAAATTACACGATAAAAGTCGACACAATAACCCTTACGATTTTGATAAGTTATCTACAGCTAATAAAAATCTTAAAGATTTTATTACCAAGAATAAAAATGGGCAAGATTCTATAGATTTTGGAAATCAGATTGCTGTAAGGGAACTCAATAAGGCGATTCTTATGGCACATTATGACATTAAATATTGGGATTTTCCAGACGAAGCATTATGCCCTGCCGTTCCTGGTCGAGCAGAATATTTACATCATATTGCTGATCTACTTTCTAAGGATACCCATAGAAACCAAGCGCCAAAAGGTGATAAAGTTTCAATCCTAGACATAGGAACAGGTGCTACGCTTATCTATCCGCTGATAGGTCACCAGCAGTATGGTTGGTCATTTGTAGGGAGTGAGATAAATCCTACTTCTTATGTGTCTGCACAGAAGATCATTACTGAGAATAAGTTTACTGAAAATCAGATTAAGGTTATAAAGCAAGAAGATACAGCTCACATTTTTAGAAATGTAATAGATGACAAATTGCTATTTGATGCTGTAGTATGTAATCCACCATTCCACAGATCTAAGGCAGAAGCTGAAGAGCATACTAAGCGTAAATGGCTCAATCTGGGGCATACTAAGAGTAAGCGATACCTGAATTTTGGTGGCCAAAGTTCTGAGTTGTGGTATCCAGGAGGCGAGAGATCGTTTATACAAGGCATGGTGCGAGAGAGTTCAGACTTTAAGAAACAGGTACTTTGGTTTACATCCCTAGTTTCTAAGAAAGAAAACATTTCCCACATCATGCATGCTGCAGAAAAGTCTCAAGCAGAAGAAGCCATTGAAATTGAACTTGTCATAGGAAATAAAAACTCTAGGGTTATCTGTTGGACTTTCTGGAAAGAAAAAGACCGCAAGAAATGGGGCGATTATAGGTGGACTAAGTAATTCTAAATAAATGAAACTGCTACCAGGTTGAATGTCTTTCATACAATTCATCCAAGTAACGATAGCATTTGACGAAAATAATTATAAAACCTTGTGGAGATATCCTCTTGAGGTCGTTAATACATATATTGCATTCGTATAATATAAGTATATGAGAGTTTTTGTTTTAGTCTTAGCTTTTGTCTTGCAATCTATGGGTTTACTGATAAGTCAGAATACGGCTCAGAAAACATTAGCTGCATCCAAAATAAAGGCAGAGATTACTATTGACGGTATCATAGATGAAGCAGAATGGTCGCAATCTGCTATCGCAGATGGATTTGTAACGATATCGCCTAGCGTAGGCAAAACACCAGATAAGCCTACTACGGTTAGAGTATTATACGATAACGATGCTGTATACATATCAGCAGATATGCCAGAAGTTTCTCGGGACAGTATTCTTACACAACTTACACAACGAGATCAAGTAGGAAATACAGATGCATTTTTTATTCTCTTAGATACCTACGGCAATGGAAACGACGGTGTCGTATTTGTTCTAGGTGCCAATGGCGTTCAATATGATGCG
This sequence comes from Saprospiraceae bacterium, assembly GCA_023300835.1. Classification (GTDB taxonomy): domain Bacteria; phylum Bacteroidota; class Bacteroidia; order Chitinophagales; family Saprospiraceae; genus RFSX01. The sequence goes on from JALZVB010000102.1 coordinate 1,838, forward strand.
ACCAAAGGAAATGACGGAGATGAGGATAGCAATTGGGATGCCGTGTGGGAAAGTGCCGTACACCTTACAGATACGGGTTGGAGCTGTGAGATAGCTTTACCTTATTCAGCACTGCGTTTTCCAGGTGGAGATACACAAGAGTGGACTATCAATTTTATTAGATTACAACGTCGGCTAAATGCGCAATCAGCGTGGTCACCTCTTGATCCAGAAATAGATGGCATCTTTACGCAAAGTGGAAAGTTAACTGAACTCAATGACATCAAATCTCCACTGCGACTATCATTATCTCCTTACCTCACAACCTACGTCACACATCTTCATGATCAGAATGCAGATCCTATCAATAGTACGGGTTCGTCTTATAGTGCAGGTCTAGATTTAAAGTATGGCTTGACGGATGCTTTCACTTTAGATATGACTTTGATACCAGATTTTGGGCAGGTAGAATCAGACGACTTGGTTGTTAATCTTTCGCCATTTGAAGTAGAATTATCAGAGAAGCGGCCTTTCTTTACTGAGGGCCTAGAGTTGTTTTCTAAAGCGGATATTTTTTATACAAGAAGAGTAGGTGGAACTGCACTCAATCACTATGATGTAGGAGATAATCTAGCTAATAATGAAGAGGTTCTGATAAATCCCCAAAGACCTCAACTGTTAAACGCTACAAAAGTATCTGGCAGGACTTCCAATGGATTAGGAATAGGTGTTTTTAATGCGCTAGAGGCAAAGACAGAAGCGGTAATAAGGAATAATGAAACCCGATCTGAAAAGACTATTGTCACTCAACCACTGACAAATTATAACGTTATTGTCCTTGACAAAAATATGAGACACAACTCATCAATCTCTCTCATTAATACCAACGTATGGCGAAAAGGCGCAGAATTCTATGATGCCAATGTAATAGGAACTGACTTTAATTTGAAAAACAAAAACCAAACCTATAGTCTCAATGGTTTAGGCGCATACTCTAATAAATCATTTTCAGGTCAAGACAATATTAAAGGCCATCAATTAGAAATTGAACTCGCCAAGATAGCTGGCACATTCCGTTACTTTGCTGAGTACGAGGAGATTAGTGCGGATTATGATCACAATGATTTAGGTTTTTTGAGAAATGGGAATGTCTCTAATTTAGAAGTAGGGGTTTCTTACAATATCCTTAAGCCCACATGGAAAATAAACAGGGCTGAATTTTGGCTTAACCATACTTATTCCAGACTTTATCAACCGAGCACCTACACTGACAATAGTGCTAGCGGTGGCTTATTTGCCGAGACTAATGGATTTTGGAATATCAACATGTGGTTCAATTTAGCTTCCGCAAAAAAGGATTTCTTCGAACCTCGAACTGACGATTTCTCAAGATTTGTAACAAGACCTGGTTTCAAGAATATTGGGATGTCGATAGGAACTGACAATAGAAAGAAATTCAGGTTACAGCTCAACAGTAACATATATACAATAGACGAAGAAGGCAGATGGGGTTATTCTTATGGACTCACGCCGCAATATAGGTTCTCAGATAAGTTCTCGATAGAATGCAATTATAGGTACAACATACAATATGATGATACAGGATGGGTTGGAGATGGTGATAATGGAGAAATTTACCTAGGTCAGAGAGACTACAGAAATATAAATACTCTGGTAGGTGTAAAATATATCTTCACAAAAGACATCGGACTCAATCTGAGAATTAGACATGACTGGACGACTGCTGCTTACAACACTTTTCACGAAATACAAGCTGATGGTAGCCTACCCCTTTCTACATATAGAGATGATCTTGATTTCAGTAACAGCTTTTTGAATATAGACTTTGGATTCAACTGGCGTTTTGCGAGGGGAAGTGATTTAAGCTTTGTTTGGAAAACCAGTATCTCTGGAGGATTTGATGGCAATACAATTGACTTCCGTAATCGGTCTTACCTTGATGGTGTTTCTGCACTAGCAGAGTTGCCGCAACAAAATTCACTATCTCTGAGAATCACATACTACCTTGATCAACAAAACCTGGCCAACTGGTTCTAATTTTTTATTAGTTTAAATTTTAATGCTACCTTAGTTACCATGAGCAATAGCCATAATATAGTATGCCTAGGTGATAGTCTAACAGAAGCATATATTATAAACAATAAAGATTGCTGGGTAGAATTACTACAAGCTAAACTCCCTCAAAATTTTATAAATAGTGGAATTTCTGGCGATACGACGGCGGGAATGTTGAGCCGGTTTACAAGTATGGTTGTTACACATAAGCCGAGTCATGTAATTATCATGGGTGGAACAAATGATGTTTTGATGGACCTCCCTTTCAATCTGATAATAAGTAACATTGTTGCGATGAGTCGGCAGGCTAAGTACCACAATATCATTCCTATAATTGGTATACCCCCTCCATTCCACCTACTAGATGTAGACTATGGAACTAATATATTTCTAGAGAACACAACCCAATCTCATCTTATCTCTAATTATCAAAAAAAGCTAGTATCGCATGTAATGGAAGATGATCAGATAAGTATCGATTTTTCTGTGGACATGGATTCTTCATGCTTTCTTAGCGATGGGTTGCATCCTAACGAAAAAGGGCATGCTTTAATGCATGAAAGAGTGATGGCTGTTTTAACAACGGCCCTATAGTTTATATGATGATTATTAATGATCTGTCTAAATTTTTACATTGAAATGAACATAGTATTGTATGTCAAGCAAGCTGTTACCATAGCTAGAATGAACCCTCTGTCAGCCGAAATAAAAAAAGCCCTGTAAGTTAGTCAATGACTTACAGGGCTTTTTGTTGCGGAGCCACGGCTTGAACCTACAACCTTAGATGTATTATCCCAGATGGTTAACAATTTCTCCATTCTGAAATATATCTTGTCCTTAATATCTTATTTCATTATCTTTCGACGTAATTAAAAATAGACTTCAACTAATAATACTACTTATTCTATTACTCACTTAGATACTGGTATATCTTATTCTGACTGCTACTATTAGAATCCCCTTCTTCACTTATGTACTCATTAGGTTGGGAAGAACGAATAACCCTAGCCTTTATGTTATCATTTAACTGTAAGTCAATCGTACGACGGATCCTAGAGAACACATCTTTGTCTTTTATGGGGACCATAACCTCTATCCTATGATCAAGATTTCTAGTCATCCAGTCGGCAGAGCCAATATACATAAGATCATCACCTCCATTAGCAAAAATATATACTCTGGAGTGCTCTAAAAACCTATCGACAATTGAAATGACTTTGATGTTTTCACTTAAGTCTTTAACTCCAGGTACAAGACAACATATTCCCCTTACAATAAGCTGAATAGTTACACCAGCATTAGATGCCTGGTATAACTTTTTTATCATATCTCTATCTTGGAGGCTATTCATCTTTAATACAATAGATGCCTTTTTACCTCTCTCAGCATTCTCAATTTCTTTCTCTATTAATTTTAGGAAAGTAGATCTTGTATTAAACGGTGATATCAAGAGTCTTTTAACTTTAGGAACGATAAGCTTACCTTCTAAAATTTCAAAGACTTGATTGAGTTCTTTTGTTATTTTTTTATCAGCAGTCATTAAGCCAATATCTGTATATACTTTTGAGGTATTCTCATTAAAGTTACCTGTACTTATATACCCATAAGCTCTTTTGCCGAGCAATTCTTTACGTTCTATGTACAGTATTTTTGAGTGCACTTTAATACCTGGATAAGAGTAGATCACATTGGCACCAGCTGCTTTTAGTTTTTCTCCCCAATAGATATTATTAGATTCATCGAACCTTGCTTTAGTTTCAATAAATACGCAAACCTGTTTACCATTTTCTACTGCTTTTAATAAAGCGATAGCAATTTGCGATTCTTTAGAAACACGGTATAGAGTCATTTTGATAGTAGCTACTTCCTTTCCAGTAGCCGCCTCTTGCACTAATCTTAATACTTCTGTAAAAGACTCATAAGGAAAAAACAGTACTCTGTCTTTCTTTCTCATGGCTTGAAAAAGGCAATCAAAACAAGTTAGTTCTTTAGATCTTAAGGGATCTAACTTTTCAAACTTAAGAGCTGGTAGATCTGGTAATGGGAACGCAAAGAAATCCCTAAGTTTCTGAAATCTACCACCGTAAACAATATCTATCGAAGATATTTCAAACTCTTTGAGTAATAGTTTGACTAATGCTTTAGGCATCGCATTGTCTATTACAGCAGTTGAAATTTGCCCAGTATCTCTGTTTGATAATGACTTTTCTATCTTATCTTTTAGGTTACCAGAATATTCATCATATATGTATAGTTCTGCATCCCTAGATACTTTTATGCTATAAAAGTCACCACCATATTTTTCAGCTAGACAGACTTTTATCAGGTCATCTAGAAAAATATACGTTGGGATTCCACAATGTGGTAATTTAATAAACCTAGACAATTCAGTAGGCAGCTCAAATAGTATAAGGTTTTCTTCATTTTTTCCAGCGAGATAGACATCTCCAGATTTAACGAATAGTCTATCTTTTTCTGATATGAATTTTGATTTGGACTGCATGACTTTATCAACAGTGCTTTTAAAATATTGCTTACAAAAAGCAATCGTCTCCACATCAAAATCTTTAGCTAAAATGATCTTTACACCAGCTGCAGAAAGTTGCGGAAGTAATTTATTATAGAAAACATCATTGAATTCTGCTTCTAAATCATTT
>JALZVB010000103.1 GCA_023300835.1 Saprospiraceae bacterium
GTTTAGCCTAGGCTAAACAACAGCTGTTTTTTTTAAGTTATTTAGAATTTTCTTTTTTATCTAAGCGATTGTACAGATCCAGCTTTCTCCATCTCTTCACCAAATACATCTACTACTACTGCGTAATAAGTGAAACTGCCACCAAGGTCATAATCCCCTTGATACCTGCCATCCCATCCTAAACTAGGGTCATTAGGAAGGAAGTTGAATGCTTCAAATACTTTATCACCCCATTTGTTGTAAATGGATAGAGAAACTACCTCTTCAACAGATTCATTAGCGTAAATAGTAAACATATCTTCTAGTCCTTCTACCTCAGGTGTAAATACGTTAGGTACGTACAACTTAACAGCAGGAATTATTTCAAGATTAGAAACACAATTTGCACTAGTTCCACATACATCTATGGCTTGGAATGTGACTTCAAAGATTTCTCTTTCTTCACAATCAATATCAATTGATATATCACTAAATGAATTATTTGTGCTGAAAGTGTTGTCCGACATGACTGATATACCGTCAAGAAAATCACCTATTTTGTTTTCTAGTTGAGGGTCAGAGCACTTGACAACATAATCATCTGGACATTCGATTTCTATAGTCCCATTATTTTCTATTGATATCTTGCTTATACATTCATTGGCATTACCGCATGCGTCAATTGCCGTAAATGTAACAGCTATTGTTTCTGAGCATTGGATGTCAGTTAATGATCTGTCCCAATCATTATTACTTTCATAAGCGTTACAGTCAGATATCTGAGTACTTTCTAACCACTCAGAAAGGGCAGTAGCATTATTGTTAACACTAATATCAAGCACAATCGGATTAGGACAATTTATCACAGGAGCTGTATTATCAACTATTGTGATCGATGATACACAGTTAGCAGAAATAGAACAATTGTCACGCGTACTGAAATCTATATTAATAGCAGTAGAACAACCTGCAACTAATAAGTCTTCTGAAAATGTATTAGAAACGGGATTACCATTGTTATTATTTACTTCTGCAGATTGTAGCCATGCATCTATACCAGCTTCTGTAGCTGTTGCACCGCATTCAACCTCTAGAGCTGCTGGGCAACTTAATGAAGGTGCGGTCTGTCTGAAATTAATACTTGCAGTACATTCTGAGCTATTTCCACAATTGTCAATTGCTGTGAATGTTACTGGAAGTGAACCAGGAAGATTACAGAAATCATCTAACAAAGTGAGGTCCATATCATGACTAACATTATCAAGGTTACAATTATCTGATCCATCAGAAGTCGTAAGCCAACTAGCTAGTTCTGTGTTAAGATCTCTAGAACTTGCTTCTATTGTAAGTGCAGAAGGACATATAATTACAGGATTGATATCATCAATTAAAGATATACTCGTTGCACAAGTTTCTGATCTACCACAGTTGTCTGTTGCTGTTAAGTTTATAACTTGAGAATCTCCGCAATTCAAATCTAAAATGCCCGCTTCATCAGCATCAAACGCTATTGTAATATCAGGTGTAGATTCCAATTCAGAAAAAGTAAGTAACCACTGAGCATATTGTAATTCAATATCTTGATCACAAGTAATCTCAAGAGGTTGTCCACACGTTACTGTCAAGGCATTATTTATAAGATTTATTACACTAGAACAATCTGAGTTGTTTCCACAATTATCTGACGTAGTAAAGTTGACAGGATATTCTCCTTGTAGATTACAGATATCTTGTAATGTTGCTGTATCAAAGTCATGCGCCACTCCCGCTGCAGAACAATTATCCATCGCAACTGCTTCTGCTAACCAATCTGTAATTAATACTGTTGCATCAGCCTCTGTAGATAGAATATCTATTCTTGTAGGACATGTTATTTCAGGTAATTCATTATCTATTACTTCTAGTGTTACTTCACACTTAAGTTCTCTATTACATTCATCTAATATTGAGAAAGTTACTATTTCTGGATTACCGCAAGTACTCTGTGCCAGTGTAGCCATATCTGGAGACATTGTAACAGGGAGGTCTTGGCCTGTGGCATTGACACCTGAGAATTCGCCTTGCCATAACGTTATTGCTTGTTCTAGATTATCAGCGCAATCTACACTTAGATTCAGACCACATGTGATGGCCGGAGTAGAAGGCGTTATAACATTTATAGTGGCTTGACAATCATCACTCATGCCACATTGATCAGCGCTTGAGAAAGTAACAATTACCGAAGCTGCACCATTACAATCCGCTGTTATTACACTAGGATCAAAATCATTATTTAGATTAGGTTGTCCACAATTATCTGTTACGTTAGCAGTGCTTATCCATGCGTCTATTTGTGTTAAACGATTTGGATCTGAAATATCTATGTCTAAATCTGATGTAGGACAAGTAACAACAGGCCCTAATGTGTCTAAAACACTGAAAGTCGCCGTTGTAGATTTTGTTCTACCACATTTATCAGCTATTGTGAATTTAACTTCTACACTACCATTGTTAGGACAAGTGTAATTGATTGCCGGTATTGCAGGTTCTGTCGTTATTGCAGGAATAGAACAAGCTGTATACATAGCACCTCCTGCTGATTGTAACCATTGAGAGAATTCTTGATCTACATTATCTGTACAATTCAGTTCTATGTCCTTAGCTTCTATTGTAATCTCAAGAGGTGTTACATCATATGCGGCATATCGCTGAACACATTCAACTGGAACATTAGCATTATCCATGATGATATATGTTCTGATTGTTATAAGACTATCTTGTTGACAACCAGCAGGTTGTTGTATGATTTCAGAAACGTCTACTGTCAGATCGCCACAATAAGAATCTGCAATTATAATTCCTTGTTCTTGCAAAAGTGTTACTAATGAATCGCTAGTAATAACGTTTCCTTGAGCAATAGCTGCAGGAATAGGCGGTGTATTATCTATACAACTCATCGCAGTATATGAAACCGTACAATCTACGTTAAGCGCACAACAATCTGTAAGACTTACATTGTCTGTCTCGGTACAACCGACTACATCCGTTACTGTTACGTTGTATAATCCAGGTATAACTTCAGTAAGTGTTTCTGTATTATATATATTTCCGTCTGGTCCTTCCCATTTGTATGTAAACGGCGTAAGACCTAAAAGTGGACTGGCTTCAATATTTATGGCATTAAGACCAGGCGCACAACTTGAGACGATGTTAATAGAAGGCGGAGGACCATCTGCAATCTGCGCAGTAAAAATCTCCGTACAACTTGAACCATCAGTTATAATGATCAAATAATCATTACTAGGTAACCCCGTAAAAACATTTGAAGGCTGGTAAGTTGCTCCTGCATCTACAGAATACTGATGTTGAGGTCCAGCATTTTTGATGTAGATACTGATGGTACCATTACTCAGGTTACAGGTTTCTTCAGTTTGTATAATACTGTCAATCTGAATTGGATTTTCATTGAAAGTAATATTTGCTCCAAAGCCGATATTAGTTACATAGAAGAAAACAAATAGTGTATATAATATTCTCATTATTCGGTAATTGTGTATTAAGGTATCAGGGCTAGTTTACACATTAGCTCCCATTATTAAGACAATAATAAATGTAAGTACCCTTGCTTTTATTCAAATATTATTTTTTCTCAACTATCTGATTATCAGACTTTTACAAATATTTTTGACTAAAAATTAGTAATTTGACAACTACTTGTCACATGAGATCGGAATCTATTTTAGCATTGTGATTGGGGAGATTTTTGATAAAACCTATCAGCTGATTAGTGTTTTGTTTTTATTTCAAAAAATAGAATCTGACATTAATACTTATGTTGAAATAACTTTTTTCTATCTTGCCCCCTCTATGAGCTTTGTAGTATCCGCACGTAAGTATCGTCCTCAGAATTTTGATGAAGTAATTGGTCAAGACCACA
>JALZVB010000104.1 GCA_023300835.1 Saprospiraceae bacterium
TATTCAATTTCTTGAATTGCTTCAAAATCAGCTACTTAGAGAAATTATGGCCGTTTTGCAGAACTAAATTAACTATCTTTGATTTCGTAATTTTTTAATGTAAACCCTACATTTCTCGATGAATTCCACTCCCGACATCACTACCGATCAATTAGATAATAATTTAGAAAAAGTATATACAGAAAAGGTACTCAAAGATTTTAGGATAGCATGCCTGAGTCGAGAAGCCAGTCTTTTAGGCCGAAAAGAAGTATTAACTGGAAAGGCTAAGTTCGGAATACTAGGTGATGGAAAGGAAATCCCTCAGATTGCTTTGGCGCATTTTTTCAATAAAGGAGACTTTAGATCTGGTTATTATAGAGATCAGACATGGATGCTTGCGCTTGGGGTTACTAACCTAGAACAATATTTTGCGCAATTATATGCCGATTCTGATAATGACCCCTTCAGTAAGGGTCGTCAGATGAACAATCACTATGCGACAGCTTTTAAAGATGACAATGACAACTGGCTCAATCATACAGAGCGGTATAATGTATCATCAGATATTTCGTCTACAGGAGGACAGATGGCAAGAGCTTTTGGACTAGCCACAGCATCTAAAAAATATCGTGCTATGGCTGCAGCAGATCCTGATAATAATTTCTCTGACAACGGAAATGAAATTTCTTTCTGTAGTATCGGAGATGCCAGTACAAGTGAAGGGATATTCTGGGAAACGCTTAATGCCGCCTCTGTATCAGAGGTGCCGCTCATTGCTCTAGTATGGGATGACGGTTATGGAATCTCTGTACCCATAGAATTGCAGACAACTAAAGGAAGTATCTCTAAAGCCGTAGAAGGTTTCAGAGTAGATGAGGAATCAGGGAATGGACTACGTATATATAATGTCAAAGCCTGGGACTATGCAGGGTTGATGAAAGTCTACAGCGAAGCAACGCGTCTGACGAGAAAGGATCATCGTCCAGCTCTTATACACGTTACAGAATGTACGCAGCCGCAAGGCCACTCTACATCTGGCTCTCATGAGAGATACAAATCTCAGGAAAGACTTCAATGGGAGAAAGAATATGATGGTATCAAGAAAATGGCAGAATGGATCATAGAATCCAATATGGCCACAGAAGCTGAACTTGATAATATAAGAGAAGAAGCTAAAAAGGAAGCCAAAGCTGCAGCTAAATCTGCATGGAATAGATTCTGTACTAAACCTAAGACTCAAGTAACAGAGATACTTGCTCTCCTAGAACAAGTAGGCAAAACGTCGCTCGTAAGTAAGTGCATAGAAAAGCTAAAATCTCCGTTGCATAATAGCACCGGTGAGATATTGGCTATGGCGAGACAGATCATACATGAACTCAAGATAGATGACTTAGCTATTCCTACAGACTTGTCAGCTTTCGCCAAAAGTCTAATGGAAACAGGTACTAGAAATTATACATCTGATCTATACAGTGAAGCAGATTCATCAGCACTTAATATTCCTGTTGTTGCACCTACTTATAGTGATAGCTCCAAAAGTGTAACAGGATTTAATGTCGTTAACAAGTTCTTTGATATCACATTTGGAAACGATCATAGAACATTAGCATTCGGAGAAGATGTCGGTAATATAGGTGATGTCAATCAAGGTTTTGCTGGCTTGCAAGAAAAGTATGGAGTAGAAAGAATCTTTGATACAGGTATCAGAGAATGGAGTATAATCGGTCAGGCTATAGGACTTGCCATGAGAGGTCTGCGTCCTATTGCCGAGATCCAATATTTAGATTATCTCGTATATGGATTGGCGCCTATGACTGATGATCTGGCAACACTTAGATATCGTTCTGGAAACTTACAGATGGCACCAGCTATTATTAGAACAAGAGGACATAGACTAGAAGGAATCTGGCATGCTGGATCACCACTAGGGATGATGCTAGGAAGTCTGAGAGGCATGTATATATGTGTGCCACGTAACTTTGTACAAGCAGCTGGTATGTATAATACGTTATTAAAATCTACAGACCCTGCCGTCGTTGTAGAAGTACTCAATGCTTATAGGCTTAAAGAAACCATGCCAGACAATATTGGCGAATACACGGTCCCTCTAGGTGTTCCAGAAATCCTGCACAGTGGTTCTGATCTAACAATTGTTACCTATGGGGCTTGTGTCAGATATGCACAAGAAGCCATAGACAGATTAAGAGATCTCCCACAAACAATAGAACTCATAGATGTACAGACGCTTATGCCACTCGATCTAGAAGGTGTAATTGTCAACTCTCTCAAGAAAACCAATAATGTATTATTTCTAGATGAAGATGTGCCAGGTGGCGCCAGTTCATATATGATGCAAGAAATTCTAGAAAATCAAGACGGCTATTATCACTTAGATGGCAAACCGAGAACGCTTACCGCTGTCTCTAACAGAACGGCATTTGGTTCTGATGGGGATTATTTCTGTAAGCCACAGGTAGAGGATATAGTAGATGTTCTTATGGAAATGTTGGAGGCTTAGAACAATGCTGTGGCATTTCACTAATAAAAAATAATAGGAATATGACTTCTGTTTTTTTTAATAGTTTTTAGCCCAGAATGGTGTTGTGGTTTTTCTTTTATTTGCTATGTGCATTCAATACACTGTAGCACAAGAAGTCCCTTTAGATTTAATTGACGATATGTTTGAAATCGTACCTTTTAACCAGACTATTAGGAATGAAGAAGCTGGCTCACATAGTTTTCAACTAGATAGTAGGATATGGTGGGAAGGAGAGCAGTGGACGGTTTGTTAAGATGTAGGTGTTTTGTGACAACGGGTCCTGTTTATTGTCGGAACCTTGATTTTCAAGATTTAAGGTTTCTTGATTAGACTTGTGCATTAGGAGGACAGGTGTGATTAAACTTGTAATCTCATAATCCTTTAATCAGGGTTCGGTGTTCTGTTGTTTGGGTTTATGATGTTTCCACCAACGGAGGACATATAGTGTCTTATACTGATTATCCCAATAATCATAAAAAACCTGTTCAGACATTACGCCACCCCAATTATAATAATATCAAGGTGCAGGGTTAGGGTTCCCATTATGTATCTTATTGATGGCGCCACGTATCTCAGAATCTAATTCTAATTCTATACTATCAATATTTTCTTTGAGCTGTTCAAGATTTGTAGCGCCAATAATTGTAGACGTGGCAAACTCTCTATCGTTGACAAATGATAAAGCCATCTGAGTAGGGTTGAGTTTATGTTCATCAGCAAGATCTACATATGCTTTAATAGCAGACTCAGAATTCGGGCTTCCGTATCTTGCGAAAGTCTTCATAGTATTGAGTCTGTCAGTAGGCTTGTCTCGCTTTTTGTAATACTTCCCAGTTAATGTTCCGAAGGCTAGGGGAGAGTAGGCCATGAGGCTTATTTGTTCCCTCATAGATATTTCTGCAAGTCCTATTTCAAACAAGCGATTAAGTAAACTATATGGATTCTGAATACTTACTGGTCTCGGCAATCCATTCTTATCTGCCAGTTGTAAGTAATGGGATAATCCCCATGGAGTTTCATTAGAAACACCGAAATGCTTTATTTTTCCTGCTTTGATAAGTTGAGACATGGTTTCTATTCTGCCCAGGAAATCATCTTCCCATTCTGCATTATGGACATAATCTCTCACCCCAAAACAGTTGGTCCCACGAGCTGGCCAATGAAACTGATAGAGATCTATCGTATCTATATTCATCCTCATGAGAGAACCTTCTACGGCTTCTATGATATTCTCAGGAGGGTAATTATTGGCTTCCCTTATATGATAAGTGTAAGGCCCTGGTCCTGCTATCTTGGAAGATAATACCAGTTTATCTCTCTTTTCTTTATTCTTCTTGATCCAGGTACCGATAATCCTTTCCGTCTCAAAACTCGTTTCCTTGCTAGCAGGCACAGCATAGAGTTCAGCAGTATCCCAGAAATTAACACCTCTGTCATAGGCATAATCCATCTGCACATGACCTTCCGCTTCATTGTTTTGATTACCCCAGGTCATTGTTCCTAGGCAGATGACACTGACATCTATATCTGTCTTCCCCAATTTTCTATACTTCATGGCCATGTTATGTTATTTGATCTTAGACTGAAAGTCATTCTAGATATAATTTTTTATCTGTATTCTGGCAAATATATATCATTATAGGGTATAGGCTATATTGCTTTTTAAACTTGTAGGATAAAAGAGGGTTGTTAATAATATATAACGCGTTTTCGTTATTAATGATTGACTTGGGTGGTTAGGCGTATCGTACATTAGAATAGAGATAAATAACAACAATTTATATATTACGATTATAGTTAATATATTTACAGACTAATATAATATCCATTGGCAAAGCTACTTATCATAATTCCTACGTACAACGAGATTGAGAACATAGAGGCTATCACAGCTGCAGCGCTATCATTATCAGATGATTATAATGTTCTTATAGTTGACGACGGCTCACCCGATGGTACTGGAAACAAAGTTAAGGAGTTGCAACAGGCACATTCGGGACGCTTACACCTTATAGAACGAGAAGGTAAATTAGGTTTAGGTACCGCGTATATCGCTGGATTCAGGTATGCACTCAGTAAGGGTTACGCATACGTAATGGAGATGGATGCAGACTTCAGTCACAACCCTAAAGATGTACCAAGATTACTTGAGGCCTGTGAGCAAGAAGGGATAGGCATGGCTGTAGGGAGTAGATATGTCAAAGGTGGGGGTTTCAAAAACTGGAACAAATGGAGATTAATGTTGTCTTACGGCGCCTCATTATACACTAGGATAATTACATGGATGCCTGTCAAAGACCCAACAGCAGGATTTGTAGTGTATAAGAACGAAGTCTTACAGAAGATGAACCTTGACGAGGTCCGATTCGTAGGATATGCATTCCAGATAGAGATGAAATACTATTGTCATTCTCTAGGTTACAAGATATCAGAGGTTCCCATCGTCTTCATAGATAGAGAATTAGGAACTTCTAAAATGAATATGAATATCGTCAATGAGGCCATTCTTGGCGTAATCAGAATGTCTCGTAGAGATTATAAGTCTATGTGATTTATAGTCCATCCCTTCTATTTATCCTTCAATAACTAACGCTGTCCTTACTCTCAGCTATTAGGCATAATTATACTAAATGTATAAATGCTTGAGTGAGGTGTAATATCCCGCTCAAATTCCA
>JALZVB010000105.1 GCA_023300835.1 Saprospiraceae bacterium
CTAAATCAGAATTAGGACCAAATATTACAAATGTAGGTGCCGGTGTCATAGGTAACATCACACCTATGTCAGAGACTGATTTTCTCCAACATCTGAAGAAAACCATGGATCTTTCTGTTATCAAACATACTCCTCTCATAGGAAAGAACATAAGTAAAGTGGCCCTATGCGGAGGTTCTGGTCAGTTTCTACTAGAAGATGCCATCGCTAAAGGAGCTGATATATTTATATCTTCAGATTTCAAGTATCATGAGTTCTTTGACGCAGATGGACGCATCATAATTGCAGATATCGGGCACTATGAAAGCGAACAGTTTACAATAGGGATGATTCGGCAGATATTGACAGATAATTTTCATAACTTTGCAGCAAAATCCACAATAATTAACACAAATCCTGTTAGTTATCTCAAATAAGTATTTAGTCATATAAAGCTTTCAAGACAATATGAAAACTAAAGTTGTTTCAGTAGAAGATAAGTTAAAGTTTCTATTCAATTTACAGATGATAGATTCTAAAGTTGATAATATTAAGATACTCAAAGGTGCACTACCGATAGAGGTGTCTGACTTAGAAGATGAAATTACCGGTTTTGAAACCCGTATTGCTAAAACAAATGCGCTACTGGATGAAATTAATAATAGAATCAGTAAGCACAACGAAAACATCGCTAACTCTGAGTCTCTCATAGAGAAGTATAAGAAGCAGTTAGATGACGTAAAGAACAACAGAGAGTTCGAAGCCCTAACTAAGGAAATAGAATTACAGACGCTTGAGATACAGTTATCTCAAAAACGTATAAGAGAAGCTACAGAGGAAAAAACAAAAAGAACAGAAACGCTAGATACTACCAACGGTAGACTAGAAGCTAAGCGTACTGATTTAACTCAGAAAAAAGAGGAGTTAGAGAAGATTATCGAAAAAACCGATAAAGAACAAAATACGCTTAACAACAAGTCAGAAAAAGCAAGAAAGAAGATCGAAGAAAGACTTCTTAAAGCTTATGATAAAGCTAGAAACGCCTACAGAAACGGCTTAGCTGTTGTAACATACAGAAGAGGATCTTGTGGCGGATGTTTTAACAGAATTCCACCACAACTACAGATCGAAATAGGAATGAGAAAAGAAATTCTCGCTTGCGAACATTGCGGTCGTGTACTTGTAGATCATGAGATTGCAGGTGTAGAAGACGAGCAAGTAGCATAAGATTCAAAATAAGAAATAGCTATAAAAAAGCTTCAATCTCAAGAGAGGTTGAAGCTTTTTTTTGTTAGGAGCATAAACAGATCTTAATAGGTGTCGTACTTGTTTCAACACTTAGGTTAAATAAGAGAAGTGAAACCAAAAAAATGTCATCGGGTTTGGAATTCGCCGCGGGATAGTCCTAGACGTGTATGATATCATTATCTATTACTATAGATCGGCATCCTACGCTATTTGAAGTTTCTTATCTTCCAACTTTACATTAAAATTGATCTCAGCTTTCAAAGCTCTGAATACTTTTAAAATTGTATCGATTCTTGCACTATTTGCATTGTTTTCAATTTTTGATATTTGGCTCTTATTCACACCAATTAATTCACCAAGTTGTTCTTGAGTTAGATTT
Source organism: Saprospiraceae bacterium (assembly GCA_023300835.1). Classification (GTDB taxonomy): domain Bacteria; phylum Bacteroidota; class Bacteroidia; order Chitinophagales; family Saprospiraceae; genus RFSX01. Next base: position 1,607 of record JALZVB010000105.1, read on the forward strand.
CTTTCTTTTCTTGTTGTCTTTACCATCTTACCTAGTAATTCCATTTTGAGTTCGTATTCATATTGATCCCTCTTTGGCGTTCCTTTACTTCCAAAATATTTATCTTCCATCTCGTCCATTGTATACTTTTTCATTTTCATGGTTTATTTAGTTTCAAAATATTCTTTTCTTATTCTATCTGCCTTTTTAATTTCAGACGCAGGTGTCTTTTGTGTTTTCTTATAGAATCCATTTGTTGCAATAACAAGTGTTTTGGATTTTTCTGTCTTATCCCAAAATGCCAGAACTCGTATTTGTTTGTTAGAAAACTTGACTTTGAATTCCCAGATTTCTTTACGCAGCTTTTTAAAGAATTTTGGGTCTATGTTTTGTTCTGAATTTCGAATAGTAAAAAATAATTTCTTGGTAGATTTATCATCAAGTTTGTTTATAAACTTGTCTGCCTGAGCAAGAATTATTGTTTCGTAAAGCTTCAAATCAACCTTTTACCAAAAATAGTACTTGTTTCAATTAATAGCAACTATTTTACTTCTATTTTTCTGACCTCTAACGGAGAATAATATCGATCGTCTCTCTGTGTTACGATGAAGGAATTGTACTCTTCCAGTTCCTTTGTTCGAGAAACCTTTACGATTATCATTTAAGGAAATAAATCTCTCAAACTCTTTGTCATTAAACCCTATTCCGTTATCTACAATAAGAATCTCATTAAAATTGAAATCGTTCTCTTGATCTGAAAATAAGTTTTTTGATAACTTTAGATTTACAACAATTGTTTTCGTTGTTGACCCACTTGTTCTAAGTTTTAAAGATTCAAATGAGTTTGTTATTGCCTCAAATATCGGCTGCAGACTGTTTTCATTTTTCTTAATCTTAGGTATTGTTCCACTGTAATTGATACCATATCCCTTAATAAAGCCTTGTTTTACCATATTCTAGCCGAATTATTTAATTCTTTCTGAGATAAATATTTTTACAAATAATTCATTTTTTTCTCTCGAATGGTCACTAACATACTCCATACCCCTACCCCACCGACAGATTCTTATGAATATCGGTATTATAAGCCATAATAGCCGGTATAACAGCAGCTCCCATACCCAGTAATAAAGTAATTCCAAATATCAACAACTCCTTACCATGAGTTGCCCATGGCTGGAACTGGTAATTGTATTTACTGGATAAAGAATCTCCTAGCAGGGACATTCCAAAGTGACTCAGTAACATACCTATTACATATCCCAGTAGGGCTAAAATAAGTCCCTCTATAAGAATGAGACTGAACAAAGTAATAGGCTTACCTCCCAATACTCTAAGGAGTGATAATTCGTATTTACGTTGTCTCAGAGAGTTGAGTAAAGAAACAAATATACTGATCGCAGAAACCAAGGATATCAACAAAGCTAGCCATTGCAGTGCCTTAGTTCCTATCCCCATCATATCGTATAGCCTATTAATCTCATACGCTGGAGAGGCGGCTTGTAGATCTGTGTTTTCATTGATGTTTCTAGGCATATTCAATGCCTGAAAGTTGGTTCTACTCTTGAACTGAATGAGAATAGAGGTAATGTCTTTATCCGCATGTGTTAAAAGATGAGCTCTGGACATATCATTTCTGTGATCATCCGTATGTGCATGTTCATGTCCGCTATGATCGTGACCTGAATGGTCTGAATGATCATGTGCATGCTCATGGTTATGACCTGAATGGTCTTCCGCATGATCGTGATTGTGTCCAGCATGATCAGAAGAATGATCACTTGCATGGTCATGCTCAGTATGATCGTGCCCTGAGTGATCGTGCCCTGAGTGATCGTGCCCAGCATGGTCATCATGGGCATGTCCTACATGACTGTCTTCTTCATTCTCCTCTTCATGGTCATGGTCATGGTCATGTACGGACCATACTGACTCTGTACTAACCAGGATAATCTGATCAAGAACACTGTTAGTAGGTTCTAGTATTCCTACTACTGTAAGAGCGCCATGCTCATGTTCTAGATCTTCGTCATCATTAAACCCATGCGCACTCTTAAAAGTTGATCCCAAGGATAGAGATTCAGACTTGGCTACATTGGCGCCTACGGTTACTTCATATAGGTTCTGCCATAATTTTCCTTCTTTCAACTCACCTCCATATAGTTCTAGGATGCTATGATCTGTGCCTATTATTCTATATCCGCGATAACTATCTCCCATAGAGAGTGGAACTGCTTTTTTTATAAGTGGATGACCATCTCTGAGAAATGGCTTGGCTTCTTTAATACTTATATTTCCTGTAGGGGCATCAATCTGATACATTGAACTTAAGATCATCTGCAACGGGCTACCTTTAGCGCCGACGACCATATCTATTCCTGCTAAGTTATTCTCAAACTTTTGCTTAAGCTGGGTATTGAATAATAGAATAAAATTTATCAAACCTATTCCCAATGCTAATAAGATCAGATTGAGTAATAAAGTCAATGGGTTGTGAATGATGTTTTTCCAAGCAAGTCTCAATAGATTCATGATATAGCGTTATTGAGTTCTACGTAATCAGAGTATATGTCTTTTAACCGGTTGTCATGTGTTACAATAATCAAAGCTGCACCGACTTGGCTGGCTTGTTCATCTAGTAACTGGACCACTTTCTGGCAATTCACATCATCAAGTGCTGAGGTAGGTTCATCTGCAAGAATGACTTCTGGCATATTTACGAGGGCTCTAGCAATAGATAACCGTTGCTGCTCACCTTGGCTCATCGTATGTGTTTTAGCCGTTCTTCTATGTGATAGTTGTAATTGATCTAGCAATGACTTTACGTGAGCTTTATCTGCACCACCTGTAGCGACTTTCTGCGCCATATATAGGTTTTCTTCTGCAGAAATAGACCCTATAAAGTGTGGCTTCTGAAATACAATACCTATGTTCTTACCTCTGAACTTGTCAATGGCATTAGGATTTAGATTATACAACGAAGTGCCCTTAAGGGTTACTTCGCCTTGTGTAGGTTTCAGTATTCCTGCAAGAATATGGAGCAGTGTTGTCTTCCCAACCCCTGATTGACCTAGTATCAATAGAGATTCCTGAGCATTGCAACTTATATCTGGAAAATCAAATCGCAATTTGCTATTATAACTGTGGGATAAGCTTGAAGTAGATATCATAGTAATGTTGAACCTTTATACCATTTAAACTTCAGGACGTGTAAATATTTTAATAGAATTATTCTAACTCGGCGTTGAAAATACGCATCATAGCTATGGCTATGCCTGTGTTTTTCGCCTTGATTTAAATTAATTCATTTTAAAATCTTTAAAAAAACCTTAAAGTGTAAATGATATTAAAGTTACAAAATATGAATTTTGAATGAGAATGCTATTAAAAGTCAACTCAAGCTACAGTGTAGCAGAATACGAAGAATAAACAATCAACTGGTGACACTAATACATCAAATCACCTAAACTTTCGATCATTATAAGGAAACATAACCTATATTTGTTAAGGAACAACGCTTACAAAAAGAATGGAAAAAGAAATTGAAATAATTTTCCTTAAGGAGGCTGAGAAATATTTCAACAATCTCCCTCCAAAGGTAAAAGACAAATTCACTATTTCTTTTACTAAAACTAAACTAGGTTACAAAGGTGAGTGGTTCGAAAAGGTAAAAAATTCTGATGGGGTATTCGAGTTCAGAGCTAGAGATGCACATAAGTTTTATCGGATCTTCGCATTTTGGGATGGCACCTCAAAAAACAAAACATTGGTTGTCGGCACACATGGTTTAGATAAAAAATCCAATAAAACTCCTGCTAAAGAGATTAAGAAATCTGAACAAATTAAAAAGAGTATTTCAATTCAATATAAAGACTATGAAAGGAATAACATTAGATCAATTGAAAGAGAAAAATTATGGAGCAGAAGGAACGCCAAAAAGAGATGCCCTTGAGCAAGAGCTCAAAATGGAAATTCTGAGAGAAGAGATTAAGAAACTAAGAAAAGAGAATCAGCTTACTCAAGAGGAATTGGGAAAATTAATTGGAGTGCAGCGATCCCATATCTCCAAGCTAGAAAATAACGCTACTAACATTACAATAGGCACCCTATTGAAAGTACTGAATGCATTAAATGCACAAGTAAATTTTAAGATCGAAAAGAAAAGAAATCGCTTTATAATTTAAGAGTTGATTTTTATTTACTGGTTCTTAATAAGATCTACCA
>JALZVB010000106.1 GCA_023300835.1 Saprospiraceae bacterium
TTTACCTGTATGAAACACCTCTGCTTTATTACTTTATGCCTTGTTGTGTTATCAATTTTGGCTTGCACCAATGATAAAAAAGAAATAACCAGTGTTACCTCTACACTTGACATGTCAGCAGAAACAGCAACAGAAGTTGTCATGTTATATAGTGACTCAGCGCAAGTAAAGGTGAGAATCAAAAGTCCTATAATGAAGCGGTATCATCTAGATGGGGAGGCATACGATGAATTCCCAGAAGGTCTATTGGTTGAATTTCTAACAACCAACAAAAAGGTAAACAGTTGGCTAACAGCTGACTATGCTATACGAAAAGAAAAAGAAAAGAAAATATTTGTTGAAAAGAACGTGGTGCTATACAACAAGAAAAACGATAAGTTAGAAACAGAAGAGCTCGTATGGGACGAAGGGCTAGAAGAAATATACACCAGTCGACCTGTCAGAATCTCTCAACCCTCAATAGGTGACACGAGTTTTGGTTATGGCTTCCGCGCAGACCAAGAGTTTACAAGATTTGAAATAAAAAGTAGATTGTCAGCTATTAAGAATGTAGAAAAACTTACTGATGGATTGGATAAGTGATCTTGTGCATAATATGAGAATTACTGTATAAGATTAGTAGTGATAAATTATAGTATTGCCCATTCTGATTCATCCTATTAGTTCTTTTAAATGGTATTTTTTGATCTGTTTCGAATGCGTTTTCTGAATCTTACTTATTTCATTCTTATTCTGAATTCTAAGCCACAAACTTGCGTTTATATTAGAAAGTTTTTCCATAATTAGAGCCAATTCGATTGTTAACCGTCTTTCCCCGTTTAAAATTTTACTCAAGTTAGAGGGTCTTAATTCTAAGTATTTTGCAAACTCTACTTGTTTAATTTCGATTAGATTAATAAACTGCTTGACAAAGCTGCCAACTTCAACCACTTCAGATTTTGACAGAAGATAATCTTCCATATGATACTTTAAGCTAAGTAATGAAATTCTAATTCTTTCATCTTTGGATGTCTCAGCTACTTTACTTCTAATTAACAACTTAAAGTCTGCATATTCTTTTGTTCCGATATCCATAGCTTCCGTTAGAATACCATTTGTTAATCGACTTATAACATCTTTATCTTTTTTCATCTTGTAAATATTTGTTGATAAGTGTTTCTCCAGAATTAGGGTCTATATACATTCTTGTTCCTATAGTTTGGGTAGCTAAGTACTTCGATTTGTACAATTTAACTAAATTGGTTTTCGAAACGAAAGTTAAGTATCCTTTGTAAGCTGTATTAAGTTTCAGTGACTCTCTGCATCCAAATGCGATTAAGCAACCAGCTACATTTTCAAATTCTTTACTCGACCCAATGTTGATTGGTGCCAGTTCAATTAGTTCCATAATCAACATACCATCATCCTCGATTAATTGAATTAGACCGTGTATTCGTTCGGAAAGACTTTCTTTCAAACAATAAATAGAGCTTGATTTTGCTTTATATTCTTTTAACCAATCAAAAGACCATCCATCCTTCTTCTTAGGTATTAAATGTGTCTTTAATAAAATTATATCACAATTAACCCATACTTTATCTTTTGTGCTAAGTATTATCAAATTGTCATTATTGTATATTAAATATACAATAAAATACCTTATTTGTCAAGTATTATTTGTGTCTGGGATATCAAGCTAATATATACACTAACCCGATTCAATTCGGTGATATGTCAAAAAACAATAAACGAATAATCAATCTTAAACCGGCTGGAAAGCCTTTATCTCATTTAGGCAAGCCTTAAGCGCATCATAGTTGGATGACGACATCTTATGTAGAGGCAATCTTACATGATTCTTGCAGAAACCCAAGATCTTCATAGCTGACTTAATCCCTACGGGGTTACCTTCTATATAGAGCCATTTATGCAAATCATATATTTCAAAATTGCATTCTCTTGCTTTCTCTAACAGACCTTTTCTAATGTATCGTGTCATCTCAGCAAAGTAGCCTGGATAGGCATTAGCAATTACAGATATTACGCCATCTCCACCCGCTGCAATCATAGGCAATGCAACTTCATCATCTCCAGAAGTAACGATAAAATGATCTGGTCTGTTCTTAAGAATACGTGTGGCTTTTATCAGATCACCAGACGCTTCCTTTATACCCATAAATTTCTTACTTGCATTAGCAAGTCTGATTGTAGTCTCCCACGATATATCAGATCTTGTCCTACTGGGAACATTGTAGATCATAATAGGCACTGGACTTACCTCAGCCATTGCCATGTAATGACTGTATATTCCTTCTTGATTGGGTTTAACATATTCGGGGCTAGATGAAAGTATACCATCTATACCTTTAAAATTATATGTTTCTATTTTTCGCGTAAGCTCGCGGGTATTTTTACCTCCAAAATTACCGGCTAATATGGGCTTTCTACCATTATTAACATCAATAACAAAATCTAGAATTTCTCTCGCTTCGGCATCATTAAGTGTAGCTGTCTCACCTGTCGAACCTAAGGGAACTAAGAAGTCTATATTCTCAGAAATGACATGCTCTATGATTTTACCATAGGCATCATAATCAATACTCAGGTCATCTTTGAATGGTGTAATTAACGCGACACCAGTGCCTTCAAATTGCTCGTACATGACTACCCTTTTTGAATTTTGAAATTACCCATTTTACTGTATTTGTCTATACGCATCTTAATACGTTTAGCGGGAGTCAAAGCCATTAATTCGGTTACCTCTTTACGCATATGTAGTCTGAGTGACTTGATCATTTTCTCTGGATCACTGTGTGCTCCTCCTATAGGTTCCTTAATGATATCATCTATCAAACCAAAACCCAACATATGATCAGCCGTAAGTTTAAGTGCTTCGGCAGCTTGTTCTTTATAGTCCCAACTTCTCCACAGAATAGAAGAACATGACTCAGGAGATATAACGGAATACCAGGTATTTTCTAACATAAACACCTTATCACCTAAGCCTATGCCTAAAGCACCACCAGATGCGCCTTCTCCTATAACATAACATAGAATAGGTACTTTGAGTCTTGCCATCAATAACAGATTAGCGGCAATAGCTTCTGCTTGACCTCTCTCCTCTGCTTCTAGTCCAGGGTATGCGCCTGGTGTATCTATGAGACAGATAACGGGATAATTGAACTTTTCGGCCATTTTCATGAGCCTAGAAGCCTTTCTGTAGCCTTCGGGATTTGCCATACCGAAATTCCGATATTGTCGCATCTTGGTAGTTACGCCTTTCTGATGACCTATAACGACTACGGATTGATCACCTAGCTTAGCAATGCCACCTACGATGGCTTTGTCATCGCCAAATTTTCTGTCGCCGTGTAATTCGATAAATTTTTTGAAGACATTCTCTATATAATGCAGCGTATAGGGCCTTTCTGGGTGCCTTGAGAGTTGAACCTTTTGCCATCCTGACAGATCAGAATATATTTCTTTTCTAGTGGCCTTGATCTTAGCATTAAGATCTTTTATGTTCTCAGATACATCAATATCACCTTCATTAGCGACTTGCTTTATCTTATCCAATTGCTCGTAAAGCTTCTCTAAAGGCCTTTCAAATTCTAAAAATACCATATGTAGTTAGTTATCAGCTAGGCGAATTTAAGCATAGATGATCAACCCAAAGACTTCATGGCAGCATTAATTACATATTAATATATATGCTATAAGTATAAATCTGATAATCATACGCTTATCGCAAAAATCATACTTAGAGTAAAAAAAAGCACATATAAATAAAGATCTGTGTTAATGGCAGTATAAAATAGGAAGAGGCCTCATATCTTCATATG
>JALZVB010000107.1 GCA_023300835.1 Saprospiraceae bacterium
CCAGGATCAATATTATTTTCTGTAGCTATGGAATCTACTATAGCAATCTCATTGGTTATTGTATCTAGAACTGCCTTGGAAAACAATTCTTTATCTATCGTATTGAGGACCCATGTCTCTTGATAATTGATAGATGGATTCAAATTAAAATACCCAAGTATCTTATTGCTCATATTAACTGAAGCGGTATGATTGATACCCGTCATGAGGTTATCAATTGTCTCTCTTTGGAATATAGTGGTATCGGTTGTCTCTGTGTTAACTCTAAGCTTACTAGAATATGAGAAAGAGATTTTCTCATACCAGGCTTCCTTATTTACAACTTTATTACTGTTCTTAAAAGGAAATAACGTCTGCATCTCCAACGTGACTTCAGGCAGTGTAACTGAAAATTTTCTGGTATTAGTATTCTGAGAATGACGCATTACCGCTCGCATATTAAACGGTGTATTAGGCATACTATGGCTATATCCAAAATTAGAAGTATAGGTATTGTTTAATTGGCTACCTACATCTTGATACACGTTACGTTGATTATTATTTCCTTGGATAAACAATCTACCATTGACAGTTACGTATGGATGTGCCTTGGCATCTTGATTATGTGTAAAATCAACAGTAAACCCATTGTTGAAATTTTTTATTACCCCAAAGTCACTGTCAAATGTCTCAGCTAGCCCTTCATGATTATAGGAAAGGCGGAGTTTCCCGTTATACTTATAGTTAGTTCTATAATTTGTTAAGGCATCTATTCCATAAGTGCCTCCTGTATATAACTGCCCTGTCAATATCGTATGGACTCTATCGTTGAATGGGAAGTACCACCCAAATCCCTCTAATCCAAATCCTTTGATATCATTATAGAATTGATAATTACTTGGAAATATAAATCCTGAATTTGACCCTTGAGTCATAGGAAACAACCCAAACGGGATCCATAATGGCGTAGGGATACCTGCAATTTCTAGATTAGCAGGACCAGAGACGGCCACTTGATTGGGAATGACTTTTAGCTTTTTAGCACGGAAACCAAAGTGGGGATGCTCATGTTGACAAGTCGTTACAAGTGAGTTAGCGTTATAGATCACATCATTATCTCCATATTCATTGGATTTGGCGCTGACATACTTAGTTCGCTCACCATGCACAGTAAATTGCCCTTCTCTTGTAATCGCATCCAATACTATACCCCGCTCTGTTTCAAAATTATAGCGCAGGCCATTGTAGACATATTCTTTACCCGCATCCTTAAACGTGGGTTTGTCCTCATCAGGAGATAGTTTTCTTGCCTCAGCAATTTTATTCTCCATATCTAATATGATATATCCCGCATGCAGCTCTTTATCCAGATAATTGACATAAGCTTCTCCATACAGGTGCATGAGATTGTGCTTGTGATCATACCATTGGGAATCTTGAGCCCCGAAGATTATTTCAGCATCTAAGTCAGAGTCAGCAATTCGGACTTCTTCTGCTGGCGGATCAGCTGCTAAATCTTTTCTTATAATCACACGTTCATCAGGAATCGTATCTGATGGCGTAGTTATGATCTTGGCTTGAGTAGCTGAAGAATCTGTTATACCCTTATCGGCAAATGCGGGTATTTCTTTATCACTTGAGTCATCTGTAATGGTATCCCTATAGGTATCTACTTGGCCTATACTGCAAGTAACAGACAATAAAATGAAAACGGCGATATGGTTAAAGTAGCTGACCAAGTGTTAAAACGAACACATATTACGAAATTATTTAATATATTTAAAACTGTAATAGAGCCAATAACAACTGATTATCTAGTTTTATCATTACAACTCATGCAATACTTATATCTAGTTAGGCTTATTAACTTCAGATCATTTCTTATTCTATTCTTATCATCGTTATTTCAACTGAGCTATGGCAATAATGTTGCGTATGGACATACAACGCAAATTGATCACAATAATTTTCTTTTTTCTAATGTATTAACAAATTTATATACACAATCTCTCCCTACTTATGTAATAGTAATAGATGCCGGACATGGAGGCACAGATCATGGATGCAGTAATACGCATGAGCACAAAGAGAAGAACATCACCTTACCATTTGCAATGACTCTCGGGAATAAACTACAACATCTCGACGCTAATATACAGATCATCTATACCCGTAATGGAGACAATTATGTTTCACTTGATAGACGGGTAGGCTTGGCAAATGCCGCTAATGCTGATCTCTTTATTTCTATACATGCCAATGCGATAGCATCCGATACAATTAGTGGTTTTGAAGCATATGTATTTGGCGAAAGCCTAGACGACAGTATACATGCCACCGAGGATGACAGCGATCCTATCAGTCATATTCTTAAGAACCTCAATAAGAACAACAATCAATCTCGAAGTGCAGATATTGCCAATGATATCCTAAAGCAAGTTACAGTGATACAAAACTATAACTCTAGAGGCGTCAAACAGCGTGATTTCAGAGTCCTTAAAAACACTAATATGCCTAGCATCCTACTAGAACTAGGTTACCTAACTAATCAGAGCGACGCAGCTTATATCAAGAGTAAGGCTGGACAAGAATTATTGGCTACACAAGTCGCAAAAGGTATAATATCAGCCAGAAGGCGCTGATTTTCTAGCCTAACTCATGAGATCTAAGCGTACCATGATCTAGAATGAACATATGTCAGTCCATATACAGTGAAAAGCAAGTAATTTTCATGATGTTACTCTAAATTAATCCTAGATTTGCGCTTCCAATTAATGTTTCCAATGAAAAGAGAAATACTTATAGCCTTATTATTTATCGTTACTACCATACTTGCGATATGGGGTTTTAAATTTATATCAGGCAAGAATCTATTCAGTGGAGATAACAACTACGCTATCATAGTTAATAACGCCAAGGATATTAATTCTGCCACACCAGTGTTGATCAATGGCTACCAAGTAGGAACCGTAACGAATATAAGTCCACTTCCCGAGGATATCAGGCAGATAAGAATAGATTTTCAAGTCAATAAAGACATAAAATTACCTCAATACACTAGTGTAGAGGTAAGGGCACAGAATCCACTAGGCGGTAAGGAACTAGAACTTGTGTTTGATAAATATTGTAACGGAAGTAATTGTGCAGAAAGTGGCGCTATTTTCAAACAAGAAGCGATAGGTCTAGTAGGTTCACTTATTACGCAAGAAGAACTGAATCCTCATATAGAAAGCATAACAGCTGGTATACAGAGTACACTAGGGAGTCTAGGAAAAGAAGATTCAGATGCCGCACTGGATAAGACAATCAGAAATATGTCAGTGACTATGGAGAACCTTGCTTCTTCTACAACAAGGTTAAACAGCCTTATGGTGAATTCTTCCAAGAACATGGAAACGACCCTCGCTAATATGGCCATTCTTACAGGATCACTTGTCAACAGTAATGCGCAGCTAGGTGCCATTCTCAATAACCTCACTACGGTAACTGAGGATTTTGCCAAAGTTTCTCTATCAGAAACAATGGTCAAGACAGATGCCACAATCGTACAAGCAGGTGCAAGTCTCAAGACACTAGAGACAACGATGGGAGAAGCAACCCTTATGATACAGGATCTCAATAAGACCATGACTATGGCGACAACTGGAGAAGGGTCTATGGCTAAACTTATCAATGATAAAGAACTCTATAATAACCTAGAATCTACAACACAGAATCTCAATCTACTCTTACAGGATGTAAGGCTCAACCCAAGAAGATATTTCAAAGTATTCGGTAAAAAAGTACCTGCTTACGAGTTTCCAGAAGTTGACCCTGCAGATGGATCTAATGATTAATTATGTTCTGCACTTATTAAAGCCAGATGTTTTGAAAACTGTTCATTACTAATGTTTATAAAGGAATCATTTGAGTTTCATGGTTTCGGAAACGTAAAAGATACGAACTGGGAAAGGACTTCATAAATATCATTAACACTATTACCAAGGCTATCAAGTCAAGAAACAGCCAAGAGTATCAAAAGGAAAATTACGATAAGATGTACATGAAAGGACAGGTAGATATGTACAATGATATAATACAGAAAACACAAGTTCTGTCTCCTGAATTTGATCACAACATACTGAGTGATCTCATATGAAAATAATCATAGAAGACTTATCAGAAAAGCTAACTGAGCTTTACACGAATGGAGAAATACCAAAATCACTTTTCTATATTCACGTAAAGAACTTTGAAGTAGAAAACTATAATGCTGTTGCCCAATTTATTTATGGTAAAAGGCATTTAGCAATGAATGGCAAAGGAATGGCATATCATTTAACAAAACTCATGCACGACACAGGGAATCATAAGTTGGTCCAAAACTTTTCAACCCAGTCATCAAAAGGGAACCACTATCAGATCACAATGTATTTTATCAATAATAATTTTATAGAATATGTTAGAAGACGTTGAAAGCGGACAAATAGAGCCGATCCCTAAAGTTAGCATAATCGCAATAGGCATAACAAATGAACTTCACCCGCACTTTATTCGTTTTAAAAGACGAACTTTGTAATACACTATGACATTCAGCATTTGAATCCAGAAAACCCGATATCCACAAAACAAGCTAAAGAAGAGGAAGTCCTCAAGTCACTCAGCTTGTCTAAGATCGTCTGGCCTCTCGTTATAGGTTTGGCAGTGGTACTCTACATGGTTCTCAGTCAATTTAATCTAGAAGAATTTCAACAGATAAAATGGAATAGTCGCCTATGGACATACTTAGGTATAGCTGTATTTATCTATGTACTACGCCATCTATTCTATGCATACAGGTTAAAGGTATTATCTGACGAACAATTTACATTCAAGCATTGTATAGAGCTGATTTTTATATGGGAGTTTGCATCCGCTATATCTCCTACAAGTATAGGGGGGTCTGCAGTAGGTGTTTTCTTTCTATCTCAAGAAAAAATATCTGCAGCCAAAGCCGTTTCTATTGTCCTATATACAGTAATCGTTGATACTCTATTCTTTCTTATATCATTACTCGGTCTATTTCTAGTTTTTGGCCCTAGGTTGATCAGACCTGACATGACAAGTATGCTTGAAGGATATGGCATCACATTTATGATCGTATGGGTTTTTATGTTGGCATATGGAATGCTATTGACGTGGGGATTATTCAGACCTAGAATAATAAGAAGAATCCTTATGACGCTAGCCAGGTTACCATTCATAAGAAGGTTTAAAAGAGGCTTATATCAGATAGGACAAGATGTCATCGTAACTTCCAAAGAACTCAGGACTAAACCCATGAGCTTCCATATTAAGGCGATCACAGCAACTCTTGGCGCTTGGATAACTAGATTTCTAGCTGTCAACTTCATTATCTTAGCATTAGTTGAGATGGATTGGGACGCTATGCAACAATTCTTGTTGTATGCACGAGCAGAAACGATGTATGTGTTAACACAATTCAGCCCTACACCAGGTGGTTCAGGTGTTATGGAATATATGTTTTCTGGCTTTTTCAAAGACTTTATTTCTCCTAGCCTAGGTTCATTAGGCGCATTACTGTGGAGATTGATTACTTATTACCCTTATCTTATAATAGGTGCGATCATTATACCTAACTGGATAAGAAGGATACTCAAAGCCAGAAGTACTACAAGCCAGTAAAACCCTTCGTGTACGGCTTTCGATAAGAATTATAATTCCCGTTAAACAATAGTTAACTCTAGACCTTTTACGTTAATACATGTGTAACAATGTTGTAGATTGTAAATACGAAAAGCAAACAAAATGAAATTCCTATCAACGCTAGTTCTAGTAACTATATTTCTTGTTGGATCAGCATTTAATCCATATAGTGAAGTACCATCCGTTAATATCGAAAATCTTGATGGTACAACCGTAGATCTTAAAGACTATGTAGGTAATGGCAAAATCACAGTACTCAGTTTCTGGGCTACCTGGTGTTCACCATGTCAGAGAGAGCTAGACGCTTACATGGAAGTGTATCCAGAATGGAAAGAAATGGGAGTTGATATAGTCGCTATCACAACAGACAACTCCAGGTCTCTGCCTAAAGTAAGGAGGATAATAGAAACAAAAGGATGGAAATTCACAATGTTAGCTGACTCTAAAAGTAATATTTCTAACGTTTTAGGATTCCAAAGTATCCCTCAAACTTATTTAGTTAATCAGAAAGGAGAGATCGTTTATTCTCATGCTGGATATCTACCTGGAGATGAATGTGAATTAGAAAATAAAATCATAGGCCTTCTTGGAGAATAAATTCCAGTTTATAGAAAATGTATATCAAATAAGTAGCTTTCCCATTCTGAATATGCGCTTTATTATTATAGATTGATCATAAATAGAATTCATTTTATTTTTTTGACAGCAGTCAAAAAACTTAATATTCATATTTAGGTTTAATTTTGGTACATCTTAAAATTGAACCCTTAATTATGGCAAAAAGCTTCAATCAGCTGACAATCAGCGATAAAATAAAAGAAACAGAGGACAGTTATTCATTCTTATTTGAAATTCCTGATTCACTCAGTTCTCAGTATGATTTTCTTCCCGGTCAATACCTCACGCTTAAGGTCACTGTAGCTGGTGAAGAATTACGCAGAGCTTATTCCATATTTACGGCTCCAAGTAGCGGAAAATTTGGATTTACAGTAAAACGTGTAGAAGGTGGGAAAGTATCTAACTTTCTCATAGATCAACTCAATGCAAGTGATCAGCTAGAAGTCATGCCGCCTGAGGGTAAGTTTACGTTAAGACCAGAGAGAACATTACAACGAGATCATTACTTCTTCGCTGGAGGATCAGGCGTTACGCCTATTATGTCTATGATAGATACCGTACTCGCTGACGAACCTTTGAGTACTTGCTACTTCCTATACGCCAATAGAACTGAAAACGACATCATATTCTATGATAAGTTGAATACTATGGCCGAGAATTACAAAGGGCAGCTTGTCGTAAAACATATATTATCACAGCCCGCCAAAGAGAAAGTCGGTGGAATCAAAGGCTTGTTTGGAAAAAAGACAGCCAGTTGGAGAGGGTTACAAGGGAGATGCAATAATAGTATCCTCACGCGTTATATAGATGATCATCCCTCTAAGTCTAACAATAACACCTATTACCTCTGTGGTCCCAGTGGGCTAATAGAACGTGTAGAAGCTTTTCTACAAGGCCAAGGCATAAGTCAAGGTTCGATCAAGAAAGAATACTTCACAGCGGCTAATGATAGTCCTAAAGCGGTATCTACAGCAGCAACTGGTAGTGCGGCCACTGCCGAAGTCAAATTAAATGGCAAGACTGTTACTATAGATATCGCATCAGATCAGACGGTACTAGATGCACTTATAGACAAGGGCTATGATCCCCCTTATTCTTGTACCTCAGGTGCATGTTCGACTTGTGTAGCAAAAGTCACCGAAGGTGAAGTCACTATGGATGCCTGTTTTGCACTAGATGACGAAGAGGTAGCAGACGGTTATGTATTGACTTGTCAGTCAAAAGTAGCCTCAGGTCATGTTAAGATTGATTACGAAAGCTAGAAATGAGTACTAATAAATATCTCACTTGTAAGTAGAGGTTAAATTCAAGTGGTAAAAGGCAAGGAATTGATAGTTTCTTGCCTTTTTAGATTTCTAGCTTATACCATTTAGCTTTCAAGTTGTCGTATAAGATTTTAAGAAGAATTTGTTTAGCTCAAGGCATGAGCGAAAGATTTCGTTGAAAACGAATCGAGTACGAAAGTGCTCGAATTGAGAGAACCACGAAAGTGGGTGGGCAAGCCAATATAGCTGCCATAGCTATGACGAGTATTT
>JALZVB010000108.1 GCA_023300835.1 Saprospiraceae bacterium
CCAGAGATGAGTGCTTACGAACTGACCAATAAAGTACATCTGAATATACTCAAAGATCAACCAGACTTAATAATCTTAAACTACGCCAATGCAGATATGGTTGGTCATACGGGTGATTTCCAGGCAGCTATTCAAGCAGCTGAAGTACTAGATCATTGTATGGAATCCTTGATGCTTGTCACTCAAGCGCATAACTACAGAACCATTATAATAGCTGATCATGGTAACTCAGATTACATGATTAACGACGATGGATCCCCTAACACGGCACATACGACTAATCCCGTGCCTATTATAGTGATGGACCCACTTCAACAAGTAAAAACGGTGAAAGATGGTAAACTCGCTGATATTGCACCTACAATACTTAGTCTCATGAATGTTGAGAAAGACAAGGAAATGACTGGGGTTAACTTAGCGAAGTAGATATATGTTTTGATTGAAAGCAACAAGGCAATACAATGTATTGAAAGGTGTAATTAAATTGAAATAAAATATAAGTTTATTTGTAAAATACGATTTATGTGGTATCTTAAGGTTAACAAAAATTTTCACTATGTATATCTTCTTAATTCTTATGGCGTTTTTTGGGTTTGTGTACTTAGTAATGTTTCTTAACTACAAGAAAAATTTAAATGCGTAAAGTGTTTTAAAAAGACATTATCGTTATCTATTTTTTACAAGCCCCTTATTTATGAGTGAATCACTTGAGGGAAGCGTTTAATTGCCCAATTAAGCACTTCCCCTTTTTTTATGCAATCCTTCTTACAACTTCAATTTCGCTTACTACTCAGATTTCTGTTTACTAAATTATATTCCAATCCGGTGTCACTATTACGGATTTATCTACATTATATTAATGATGGAGAACTGATAATGCGTTGAGTATTCCACAATTGTATGGACTCAATTTATTAGCATGATAATTGCCTTGTATTGTATGATCCCACCTTTTTCATCTATCGGTTTTTTTAATCAGATCTAGTTAAGACCCCTTTTATTAGGTGTTATTCTATTAGGTGAACTTTAAGATTACTATTGAAAGCATTTACACATTATAAGCAGTTAGACTCAATGGATTGTGGTCCTACGTGTTTGCGTATGATCGCTAAACACTATGGTAAATCTCTACCTATTACTTACCTGAGAGAAAAGTGTTATATAGATAAACAAGGTGTAAGTCTCAAAGGTATAAGTGAGGCTGCTGAGTTAATAGGACTGCGATCACTGGCTGTTAAGGTGCCTATTATGAGTACTGATGATTCACCGTCTTTGGTGGATGCACCACTACCTTGTGTGGTACATTTTAATCAGAATCACTTTATTGTCGTTTATAAAATAAACAAGACCCATGTTTGGGTAGCAGATCCAGCCGCTGGAAAATTCAAATTAACACATAACGAGTTTGCCGGTTCTTTCTGTAGTGATAAGGAATTTGGGATAGCATTATTGCTAGAAACGACACCAGAGTTTTATCAGAAAGATGAGGAGATAGAAGCGCCTAAAGGGTTTTCCTTTTTATTTAGATACTTAACACCGCACAGAAAATTAATTATACAACTGATTATTGGTCTTTTATTAGGCACAGTTTTTCAGTTGATACTTCCGTTCTTGACACAGAGTCTTGTAGATATCGGAATCGATACCCAGAATCTTAATTTTATATACCTTGTTCTGGGTGGACAGATTATGATATTCATCAGTCAGATGGTTGTGCAATTTATACAGAGTTGGATACTCCTGCATATAAGTGTCAGGATCAATGTAGGATTGATATCAGATTTTCTTATAAAATTAATGAAGCTGCCATTAGGCTTTTTTGATGCCAAGCATACAGGAGATTTACTACAACGGATAGGTGATCATAGAAGGATAGAGGAGTTTTTGACACAGTCGACATTGTCGGTGATGTTGTCAGTTGTCAATCTTATCGTTTTTGGAATTGTACTCGCCGTTTATTCCATTCCTATTTTTGTCATATTCTTTGTTTCAGCCATTTTATATGCAGGGTGGATTACTATTTTCTTAAAGAAAAGAAAAGAAGTAGATTATAAAGCTTTCCAGCAAATGTCGGACAATCAAGATTCATTGATTGAAATGATACAAGGAATGCCAGAGATTAAACTCCAAGGTAGCCAGTTAAAAAGAAGATGGAAATGGGCCAATATACAAGCTAAATTATTTAGGACTCAGATGAAGTCCCTTGCCATAGGACAATATCAAGATGCCGGTGCGATGTCTATCAATCAATTGAAAGACATTCTCATCACTTTCATAGCGGCCAAAAGTGTTCTAGAAGGATCTATGACACTGGGTATGATGTTAGCCATACAATATATTATTGGTCAACTTAATGGTCCGCTACATCAGTTGATAGGTTTTATTAGATCTGCACAAGATGCTTCCATCAGCCTAGAAAGACTATCTGAAATTCACAATAGTGACAACGAAGAAAATGTCGATGAAACCAAAACAAACGAAATTCCTGAAGGAGATATCGTTTTAGAAAATCTTTCATTCAGGTATACACCTATTACCAATGAGGTCTTAAGTAATATAACCTTAACAATACCTAGAGGAAAAACGACAGCTATTGTAGGGACAAGTGGTAGTGGTAAAACAACATTAATAAAACTGTTATTGGGATTCTATCAACCTACGGAGGGGAAAATAATGATAGGTAATGCTCAGTTAAGTAATATACAGACCAAAGCATGGAGAGCTAACTGTGGTGTTGTTATGCAAGAAGGGTTTGTTTTCTCAGACACAATCTCTGCTAATATCGCTGAGAGTGATGATAACATAGATTACAAGAAGGTTCAGAATGCTATTGTTACGGCTAATATTGCTGATCATATACAGAACCTCCCATTAGGTCTCAATACGATGGTAGGCCCTAAAGGAAATGGTATGAGTCAAGGGCAGAAACAAAGATTGTTTATTGCCAGAGCAGTCTACAAGAACCCTGAAGTATTATTTCTCGATGAAGCCACTAATGCGCTTGACGCAAATAATGAAAGGGTAATTATTAAAAATTTGAAAAAATTCTTAAAAAAGAAAACGTCGATTGTAGTAGCCCACAGATTGAGTACGGTAAGTAATGCAGATCAGATTATTGTATTAGATGCCGGTAAAGTAGTGGAAGTAGGTTCGCATAAAAAACTTGTTAAACGCAAAGGACAATACTACACTTTAGTTAAGAACCAGTTAGAACTAGGAAGTTAATATGCCTCAAGCAGAACAACATATCACCGAAGAAAACCTTATCGTCAGTCAGACGCATGAGAGACCTATAGATGAGTTAATAGGTAATCCTCCAGGCTGGTTATTGAGGAGTGGGATAGGGATGGTAGCACTGGTTGTGTTCTCGGTCTTATCTATAGCCGCATTAATTAAGTATCCAGATAAGATTACAAGTCGTGGAGAATTGACATCTAATTTTCCACCTATAGAAGTAAAAAATACGGTAGCAGGTATCATTCAAGAAATCTATCTAGAAAATAATGATCTCGTAGAAGAAGGAGACTCTATATTGTTTATTAAAAACACAGCTATTCCTGCAGATATCATTGACTTAGAAAAACTTATATCAGATTATCAAGAAATAAAGACGCTAGATCAGTTGCATAGATTAGCTGTTCAAGAAGATTTACAAGTAGGAAATATACAAACAGAGTATAGTGCCCTAGTCTATAAGATAAAAGAAATAAAAGATGTTGTAAAACAGACAAGTACTTATGACCAGATTAAAAATTCAGCTAGTGAAATCAAAAAACTTAAAGAATTAAACCAGTCATTAGAAAAGGAAAAAATTCTTTTTCAGCAAGAATTACAACTTGTAGAAAAGGAAAATAATAGAAATCAAAAACTTGCGTCAGAAGGCCTTATTAGCGAGCAAGAAAGCGAAAGCACCAAAACTAAATTACTCCAATACAAACAACGTTATGAGGGCATGTCTAGTGGTATTATCCAGAACAACATAAGGATAGAACAATTGATGCTCAATAAACTCAAATTAAATGATGATAGAACTAACTTAATCAGTAATTATAAGCTGAGTATCAATGAAATAATATCGAGACTCAAGTCTGGTATCTACCATTGGAAAGACGCATACTTTGTAACAGCGCCTTTGTCTGGGAGAATTAACTTGAATAGTAACATTGTAAAGAATCTACAACTAGAACAAGGTCAACCTGTAGGTTATATTTTAAATACGGATAAAGAACAAATTAATCTTGCAAGAGCAATCGTACCCGCAGCGGGTATGGGAAAAATCGAAAAAGGCCAGAAAGTAATTATCAAATTTGACAGTCATCCTTATAAGGAATTTGGAGTGGTAAATGCCACAGCTGACGATATATCGACGGTGCCACAACTAGATAAAAACGGAGGAACGTTCTATGAAGTAAAAGCTAATCTACCAGGTACAATTATGACAACCTACGATAAAGAAATTCCTTTCAAACCTAACACTTCACTTACATTTGAGATAATTACTGAAGAGAAAACGATACTACATAGATTATTCAACCAGCTGGTAGACCTTGTTAAGAATCAGTAAATTAAAATCAACTCTTAAATTATAAAGCAATTTCTTTTCTTTCGATCTTAAAATTTATTTGAGCATTTAATGCATTCAGTACTTTCATTAGTGTCCCTATTGTAATGTTTGTAGCGTTGTTTTCTAGCTTTGAGATATGTGACCGCTGTACTCCAATTAATTTTCCCAATTCCTCTTGAGTAAGCTGATTCTCTTTTCTTAGTTTCTTAATCTCTTCTCTCAGTATT
>JALZVB010000109.1 GCA_023300835.1 Saprospiraceae bacterium
TCCAATACATTCATACATATCTTATGAAAATTATGTTCTATTGTCTGCTTGTTATATACATCCGCATTTAGATTGTTGAACAGTTTCCCTATATGTTGATTGACGGTTATCCAGGTGTCAATAATATCAAGTTTACTACGATTTTGGTAGTTGTTTATTTTGACCCATTCATCTTGGTTATATCCTAGAAAAATTAAATTTCCTTGACTTTTCGCCTTTATAAATCTAAGATGATTATTATAGGCTGAGTCAATCAGATGACCTATGATCTCTTGTTTTGACCATTTCTCAGGCGAGATCTTAGCTGTATATTCCTCAACCGTTATTTCTTCTAATGCGTCTATAGAAGACTGTAGTATTTTTTTGAGTAAGTTAGCGTATACCATTCTCTTGTTTTCTGAAAACGAATATATGGTATATGAAACAGATAGTTGCTGCTGGGAATATTGTTTTCTTTTTTTAGAATTAAAACGGCTATTGCTTAACCACAGTATCTACATATTTTCCACCTACTGTCAATCTATATGTACCTTTGGGTAACTGAGATAGATCGTTAACGCTGTTGGAGCTGAGGCGTTGAATAGTATTTCCGCTTATGTCAATAAGTTTATAACTAGAGCCTTGAGATCCATTTTTAATATAAAGTTCATTACTAAATGGGTTAGGGTAACAACTAACAGTTGATTCTAGTATATGTGAATTAGCGGTTATTCCTTCTATATAACATGGTGTTTCGTTGACTTTGGAAATAACTGTTGATATATAAGCGTAAAAACTATCACCAGGACAGATTGTAGAAGAACAACCATTAGGAGAGTTGTTACCGTCTCTATGTCCAGATATGGATCTTAAAGTGAGTGCCCCCGTCTCATGATAGATCTCAGACGTCACGTCAATTGTGTTTTCTGTTGCTTCATATGCTGCTAGACTTATCAATGCATCTATAGCAGCCACTGTAGGTAGACGAGACGTAAATTCTCCTATCATACATATGCCTACTGTTTTTTCATTTATGCAACTGAAATGTGCACCTTGGTAATCGTCGGGCCTTCCTTGATATATGATACCATTGGCATCTATCAACCAGTTATAACCTATGTCATCCCAACCATTAGTATTGACATGGAGGTCATAATAATACTCTACAACAGCAGCAAAATTATTGCTCTCATTGAATCCCGCAGAGTGATGTAAGATTATATGGCCTGGAATTGTAAATTCTGGTGTAGGGTCGATAGGGCAACTCGTGCACCAACATGATCTGTCACAGAATACGGGTATTTCACAAGAGGAAGAACGCAGAGGTAGTGTTTCGATTTCGTTACTTTTTGCCACAAATAACCTTGCAGTTAGAGCTTCTATATCTTGTGTAGATTTGAATTGTATGGATTGGAAAGATTCAAGAATAGGTGCTCCTTCATATGCTTTTCTTTTAGCATCAGCATGTTCATGTGCAGGACCGAAATTATCCCAATCTGACCACTTTCCATCTATAAGAATTCTGCTTGAAATTGTTGCCTGTATTTCTGTGGTATGAAAACAAGAAATTCCTACAAAATCTAGACTCTCCAGTAAGTCAACTTTATATGTTTCTGATACATACGTAGAATCTGCATAATGAAACTCAGGGTTTATTTCTATTGTGGAACTCTGAGAATGGGCTTGTGTTAAGATGATTGTTAAACTAAGAATTGCAAACCATTTTGATTTCATGCTTCAAAATAGACAAATTCTATAATAGTAGTTTAATCTCCTGCCAGTAATTGCTTAAATCGTCTTATAGGAAACTGATCAACCACATTGTGCAGTGATAATTTTAAACGAAGTTGTTACAGATAGCTCTTTTAGTGATTCTAACTGAGATTCTGAAAACCTATACAGATACGGCGTCATGAAAATGAAAGATCTTAAATCTTCTGGATTTAAAAGTATCTCCTTCTGTAAGTCTTCGACCTTCAGTATTTTGAAATCAGGAATCTCATTGATGTCTGATTCTATATCTGATTGGTGCGGTGTAAATGTTTCATATACCAGGCTCGCTATTTCTTTCATATGATTTCCAGATGGAATCACTTTTATATATATCCCGCCTGGTTTAAGAACGCGTTGGACTTCTTCGAGATGGATAGGAGAGAACACATTAATAATAATGTCAACTGAATTATCCGCTATCGTTAAGTCGATTACTGAACCTACTAGATAAATTGAATTATTGTCTTTTTTGGCAGCTTTGGCAATTCCTGTTTTAGAAATATCAATTCCAATTTTGTTAAGATTACCGTTCTTAAATAAATTACGTGTATAGAACCCTGTTCCGCAGCCTAGATCTAGGAGTCTAGGATTTTTATCTTTTTTGAATAGGTTAGTGGCGTTAACAGTTAACTCCATTTGATCAAGCAGAAAATTGAAATGTCCTTTAGACAGGAACTCTTCTCTGGCATTAATCATCAGTTTATTGTCACCAGGATTTATGCTTTTCTTTTGGTTGGATAACAATAAGTTAATGTAACCTTCTTTTGCTATGTCAAACGTATGTGCATTCTGGCATCGCATTTCCTTTTCTGATTTCTGTAGTAAAGATTTGCAATTGGGGCAGGTTATGATGGGCATGTTGATGTTACAGTTGACTATTATTATCGATATTATTCAATTATAAAAAATTGTTTTCTCTTATTTGCTAGGTTAAGCTATTTAGTATTGACAAAAATGACATTGTGATTGTTGTCTGAGCTTTTGGCAACTATTTTTTAGCTGCTTATAACTGACACAATTTGTTTAGTTGTCACTATGGAGGGCTCATTAGATACGTGCCTCTGAGTTCTTTGTAGTTTGCGTCAGTCACATGTTATATAGGTTGATGTTTTTTTTCAACTTGCCTTTTTTAGTAATGCATCAAGGCTATAATTTTGATATTCCTTTTTGTTTTCTTTCTCTAGTCGAATCAATTCATTCTTGCTTTGAATATGAATCCATAATGTAGGCTTAACTGGAAATATTTTTCCCAATTTTAGAGCTAGATCATAATTTATTTTTCGTTTTCCTGAAAAGAGAGCACTCAAGTTTGATTCTTTAAAATCTATATATTCTGCAAATGTTTTGTTTTTAATATTTAATTCTCTTAGAAATTCTTTTAAAAAATATCCAGCCTCTACATACGAACCATCCTGAATAAGTAAATAACTTTCCATTTTAAATCTTAGACTAAGAAGTTTGTTTTCAAGTGTTTTGGCATTTGATTGCCTTTTAGCTTGACTAGAAATTTCTTTTTGTAATTCTTTAAATTCTTGACTATTGACATTAACAATTCCGTGGCCTAAACCATTTATACCTTCATCATGTGTTTCAATTTTACTTTTCATGCCGATTCATTTGTTGATTTGAAGATACTTTTTCATTAACTTTTTTCCAGCTTCGGGTGAAAAGAACATTTTTGTTTCCCATGGCTAAAGTTGCTACGTATTTATTCTTGTATAATTCTATGAGTTTTGTTTTACTGTCAAAAGACAAATATCCATTGTAACTTCTTTTACCTAATTCAAAACTACTCCTACAGGCATATGCAAGCAAACTACCTGCAATATTTTCATACCTCTTGTTAGCTCTGAAGAATTACAAATTCTTATCAGTTTATCTCTTTTGAATAGGATTGTTGTTAAATATTACTTCGTTAGGTTATATTGTTCATGAATTTTTAATTTCATTATCATTAATAGATAAATACATCATCTCATCTCAATAACCTAGCCCTTCCTAGGCAGTTTTATAAGATAAGTATTCTTAATAACCGTCAACTTATTATCACGTAACCAGGGGTTGTAAACTTTGAGCATACGGTAAGTTGTACCGTGAGCTTTGGCAAAATCACTCCAGCTGTCTACAGTTTTTTCTATAAGTAGATTGTAGGTATTATCCAGTGGCGGATATAGTTCTGCGGGCTCGGCGTAAAACCCATAGTCTTCTGGGTGAGTCATGATTTCTTTTATAGCCATCAATCTGAATACATATCTACTGGTTTCTTTATTGATATTAAGGTTGTAGAAACTATCTTCACCTTGTGCTTTCTGTAATCTTTTAAAATTGGTAGGTCCTACATTATATGCTGCAGAGGCATTGGCCCAATTGCCAAATCTACCGTGTAGTTGCTTCAGATATTTACAAGCAGCTCTGGTAGCTTTCTCCACATGATATCTTTCATCCACTTCATCATTAACTTCTAGCCCCATTTCCTTAGCAGCAAGTTTTCTGAATTGCCAGAAACCTGTGGCGTTTGCTGATGATCTGACATTGGCAAGACTACTTTCGGCTACAGCTAGATACTTGAAATCATCTGGAACACCTTCTTCAGCAAGAATTCTTTCCATCATAGGAAAATACCTGTTGGCTCTCTTTAGATGTATTAATGTAGATGATTGCCAGTAAGCATTGACAAGTAATTCTCTATCTAGCCTTTCTTTATTATCAAAGTTGTCAGGCATTTCTTCTCCGGCAAACGTGTATATTTTGTTGAGATCTACGGGTTTGATTATCTGTGGCAATGCTCCTGATATAAATTCTATTACTTTCTCAGTACCTGCCTTGAGTTGAGGGCCGCCCATTATCATCCCAATCAAGATCCCACTTATCACACCTAATACAAGCCTTTTGTCCATTTCTTTTGTTTTCAATTTACTGCAAGGATAGGGTTTATTGCATAAGGCTTCCAATCTAGCCCCGATGTTTAACAAGAATTAAACGGATAGTTAGATATGCTACATGTGATCTGCTGTGATTAGTTGGATTCTTTTATGTTTTCTATTCTGATTTACCATGCCAAAATGTAGCCTATACGTCAAAATAATGCATAAACGATACTTTTGTAGTGCTTTCGTAGTGTAATGGTGGTGCTTATGTAGGGTTTGACTACTTAGGGCTCAAAGCTTTGATATGGTCTTTAGAGTACAAACAATCTACCAATGAAAACAATAATCTCAACTCTAACAATCGCAATTTTCTCATTTACAGTTCTGATGGCAAATAATACGCCAGCTGTAAAACTAATAGACACAGATCATGTAGAAGTAATGACTTTATCAGCCGGATCAACAGATGTATTTTATGCTGCTGGTGTGAGTAAAGCCAAAGATAAATTTTTGTTCAGAACAAAAATGAAGGTAAATGCAGTGCAAATATTTAATGCAGCGGGACAATTGGAGTTCCAATTTCCTGTTAATTCTAAGAAAGTAAGTATCTCAAAATCTCTTTTTGAGAATGGAAAAAATCAATTAGGTTTTGTAATGGTAGATAGCCCTGATGTCTTTATGACATCTGTCACAATTAAATAGACAAGGGGTGATAGATATGTATAGAATTTTATAGGTGTTATAATTAATAAGAGAGATTAGTCCCTCTCTATGTACGATAGGATATTTTAAGGGGCTCATACGAGCAAAGTCAAAAAGAAGAGATTAGTCACCTCCTCAAAAAAGCAATAAAGCTACTCCTTATGGGGTGGCTTTTTTTTATGCCATAAACTGAACGGTTTTTAGTGTAAATTTCTTTATACCATAGAGTTAGCTGACGTTTTGATCTAATAAGGATGTATGATTTACTATATCATCAAATTACATTGTAACTTAAGGGTTCTATTAATTATCGTATTATAATATCATTATAATACAGCCTAACTTTCAAATTGACGCCTACATATATTTTAACTAATGGAAACAATTCAAGAAAAAGCAAAATTATTACTCACTTCTAAATTTCCTGAATTTAAACGATCAGAAAGTTTTGTTGAAAAATTACTTGAATGTGGCCAAATGGTTACCGTCCCAAAGGGTACGTTAATTTTAGATATTCAAGAGTATATAAAAGTGATTCCCCTACTTCTTAATGGCCTTATAAAAATCTACAGAGAAGACGAATATGGAAATGAAATATTACTTTATTATATAAACAGTGGGGAGAGTTGTGTCATATCTATTACCACCTGCCTCAAGAATGAAAAGAGTTCAATAAAAGCGCTGATTGAAGAAGAAAGTGAATTGCTTACCGTTCCTAGTGTTGACTTTATTACGCTTCTTGGTGAGTACAATTTACTTCACAATTTTACTTATGACTTGTTTAATCTCAAGTACAATGAATTAATAAAATCTATTGATAGTTTAGCTTTTACAGATACTAAAACACGATTACTCTCTTATCTTAAAAGAGAAGCAAATAATAGATCTGCCAATGTAATTACAGGTATGACCCACAAAGATATCGCAAAAGATTTGTCTACTTCGCGTGAAGTAATTTCCAGATTGTTATATGCCCTCAATAAGGAAGGAGTCATAACTTTAAAAAACAAGGAAATAATTATACGCTAAGTTGTGACATATGTCACATCAGAAATTATATGCAATAGCTATGTTTGTAGATAAAAGGTATGAGTTTTATAAATATCAGTCTGGTTATATTTATATGTTTAGCTTCATTAGTCGCTTGCAATAGATCTACTAAAACTGCGGTCAAAATTCCTAGTGATGCTTTTTTGGTAGATGTAAGAACTGCCAGAGAATTTGCCAAAGGTAGTGTAGTTGGTGCAATCAATATTCCGCTTGATTCTGTAGAAGATAGACTCTCTGAATTTAGTAATAAAGATACGATCGTTGTATTCTGTAGGAGTGGTCACCGAAGTGGAAAAGTAAAAAAGTTATTGGCCACCAAGGGAATTACAAATGTTGTAAATGGAGGCTCATGGAAACAAGTGCGATCCAAACGCAATAAGTAATTTCAATTAATCACGACATCAATAACTATTCTAATCTGTCTGTTATGCTACATAACCATTCGCTTAGCTATAAGCTTATGTTTAAAACATTCATCTATTCTATATTAATATCGTTGTTGTGACTAATGTCACAAAATTCGATGTATTCTAATGATAAGTTTGTTCTTGTTAACGATGACCAATATCTGTCATCAAATCAATAACTTTAAAACTTAAAATATGAATTACATTAATGCCACTAAAGTCGCTGTTTGTGTTGTCTTTAGTCTTTTGAACATGACATCTATAGTAGCTCAGAATGTTGGTGTTGGTACGTCAACACCTGGAGCAAAATTCATGGTAGTAGGAGATGCTGGGGCACCAGCTCTGAATATATTAAATGACGGCACTACTCCTATGAATCCTGCCTTGAGAGTAAACGATAACGGAAGAGTTGGAATAGGAACGATTACACCAGGAGCAAGATTTATGGTTATAGGAGAATCAGGCGCACCGACGATG
>JALZVB010000110.1 GCA_023300835.1 Saprospiraceae bacterium
TGTATCATATTTTTGCCTTTACGGTAAATTGTCTGACATGTATGGATCTAGGCGCATTAGCAGTACTTGTACTAAATCCTAAAGATCTCAAAACAGTTGTAAAGGAATATCAGCGCTATGAAATCCACGGTATGACAGGTGTTAATACCTTGTTTATAGCACTACTTAATTTTCAGCCATTCAAGACGGCTAACTGGAAATCACTCAAGTTTGTATCCGCCGGTGGAACGGCCCTTCAGAAAGCCGTAGGCGCAGAATGGAAAGAACTCACAGGTTGTGATATATATGAAGGTTACGGAATGACTGAAGCCTCACCTGCAGTAGCTTTCAACCCATATGGAAAACCTAAACCAGGTACCGTAGGTATCCCGGTACCTTCTACAGATGTAAGAATTGTAAGTGAATCAGGTGAAATCATGCCAATAGGTCAGCCTGGTGAAATCCAAGTCAAAGGCCCTCAAGTTATGAAAGGTTACTACAACCAACCAGAAGCAACAGCAAGGACTATTGTAGACGGAGAATGGTTATGTACAGGAGATATAGGTCAATTTGATGACGAAGGTTATCTCAGTATCGTAGATCGTAAGAAAGATATGATTCTTGTATCAGGATTCAATGTTTATCCTAACGAGATAGAAGATGTTCTGGCTATGCATCCTAAAATCCTAGAAGGCGCCGCTATAGGTATCGCCAGTGATAAATCTGGGGAATGTGTCAAGGTCTTTATTGTCAAAGGAGATAAATCTCTGACTAAAGATGAGGTTAAACAACATTGTAGAGAAAATCTAACTGGCTATAAAGTTCCTAAAGAAATAGAGTTCAGAAAGGACCTACCTAAATCTAACGTGGGTAAAATTCTAAGAAGAGTTCTAAAAGATGAAGAGAAAAAGTAACAGTAAATAATAAGTGATGTCAAGGAGACATCGATGGAATATGAAACACGAGTTAGTCTCAATAGGCAGCTCGTGTTTTTAGTTTAAGTCTGCTATAAAGCACAGACTTCATTATGGAATCAACCTAGACATGATAGGTGCTATGAATCCCGCCCATCAGGAACTACTTCTCCATAGGTTGAGATGAGCCATTTAGAAGTTGTAAATGCGGAATATAATGCTGACTTAGACTGGAATTGAGAGTTAGTTAACTTGCTAGCTATCATAGCTAGTTGTATTTAGGGTTGCCACCAGACTTGAAATAACAATACCAGTTGTTATAAAAATGTCGTTGTAAATCAGTGGTTTAGAATTGTGATTCAAATATTGTAGACCAGACGGTACGGTAGATTTGCCAAAAAGTGTTTAAAATGAAACTGATACCACCTTTACCCCATCAAACCAATTTAGACTAAGATTATATTGCTGTTAATTATCTATTAGTTAGCGCTTTAAACCATAGACTATATTAGTTTTATAGCAAGTCAAATCTTTTTTAAAATGCGCTTATCATATATACTCTCTCTTTTTCTAATAGTAATATTGTTCTCTTGTACGAATGTCCCTAAGAAAACAGCAGCGCCAGTTCTAGAAAAGAAACCTACAGCCAAGATTCCCGTATTCAATCAAGATTCTGCTTATGCTTTTATAGAGAAGCAATTGAGTTTTGGTACAAGAGTACCCGGAAGTGATGGACATAAAGCTTGTAAGGAATGGATGGTCAATAAATTTAAGTCATACGATGGAGATGTCATTGAGCAAGGCTTTACAGCAAAAATCTATACAGGAGAAAGTCTGGAATCTACCAATATCATAGCCCAGTTTAACCCAGATCATAAGGATAGAATAATCTTATCAGCACATTGGGATTCAAGATTTGTAGCAGAGCAAGATAAAGACGATAACCTAAAAGACAAACCTATTCCTGGCGCTGACGATGGAGCCAGTGGCACAGCCGTCTTAATAGAAATAGCGAGACAGATACAGTCTAACCCCATAGATTATGGTATTGACATCATCTTATGGGATGCCGAAGATCAAGGCACAAACACATCTCAGGAGAGTTGGTGTATAGGATCCCAGTACTGGTCAAGAAACAAGCATGTTAAAAAATACAGACCTCATTATGGAATCAATTTGGATATGATAGGTGTCAAAGATCCAAGGTTTAGCAAAGATGCCGTTTCTATGGAACATGCAGGACAAGTTATGGATAAGGTCTGGAAGCTAGCCCAGAAAATGGGATACGCTAAAATGTTTGTTGATGAAGAAACGCCAGGATTAGTTGATGATCATCTCTTTGTCAATACTTTAGCAGGGGTTCCTATGATAGATATTATTAATCGGCCTCATAATTCTAAGACAGGGTTCATGCATGCGTGGCATACACATGATGATGATATTTCTATAATTGATAAGCGATCACTCAGAGTAGTAGGGCAGGTTGTTACGGCGGTTATTTATAAGGAGTCGGATGGGAGTATATAAATTACAATAGTCTTTCAACCCAGAAATATTCTTCTCGACCAACTATTAACTTTCGATTTGAATAGCAGAAATGGGATTATTCAAAAATTTATTTGCTACTATATAGGTAAAAAATACCGTTTGTGTCAAGTAAAAGCGGACCTTACGATTTATCCATTTTTACTTGACACAATGTTCAGTAATTATAACCTTACTCCACCACCATCAGCTTCTTCACATATATCCCGTTTGTAGTGACTAGTCTAACAAGATATACCCCAGAAACGATCTTACGTTTATCAATATTGAAGCTCGATGTTTCTCCATTTACATCATAAGTATGGACTAAGTTGCCGTTGATATCTAGCAGCTCCATATGTACAGAAGTCTTATTAACTGTAGCACCTAATTGTAGTGTAAAAATGCCTTGAGTAGGGTTAGGATAGACCGTAAATCCGTAATCAGCATTTAAGTCTTCTACAGCGGTGTCTAATACATCAACTTGACCTGATGAATTGACCAGGCCGCATAATCCAGTGACCACAATACTTACATCATAGACGCCTTCAGTTGCATAAGTATGCTGAGGGTTAGCATTAGTTGAAGTGTTTCCATCACCGAAATCCCATAGGTAAGTCAAGGCATTGGAATAGTTAGATGTAAACTGAACCAATTTATTTCCTATACTTTCAGACTGCCATGATCCACGGGGGGCTTTAATGATATCTATATTTTTTGTAAGTGTATCACTTCCCGCAGGATTAGAGACAATCAGCGTTATCGTTTGTTCACTAGCGAATAGATATGATACATCTAGTGGTCCTGAGTTGTTATAAGCCGCAGGAGAAACTAATGTTCCTAATGACCATTCATAAGTAAGCAGTTCTCCAGTAGAAAATTCATTTATAAATACTTCATCTTGAGGACAGGCTGTCGAGTCTACACTGAAGTTAGCTTCTGGCGCACTGATTTCCAGTCCTTCAATATTTATATTGTCAATGTATAGGTTGTGACCACCGTCATTTATTCCATTGAATTTAATAAGTATTTTATCAAGTCCCTTGTATGGCGTTAGGTCTATAGATTGCTTGCTCCACTGTTTGCTCTCATCTGGTAATGTAAAGCTTCCGAAACTACTACTAAGATCAATGCCAACTTTGTTATAAAGCGTATCTGTAAATGTACTCCCACAATCTGTAGAAATAGTAACCATCAATCTGTCTTCATCGACAAGATTATAGTTGTAAGCCATATCCCAAGACATAACAATTGAGGTTTCGTTGATATTTGTTAGATCTAAGGGAGTTAGATAGAGTCCATCTTCTGCCCTTCTGCTACCCATATTCTGAAATGGGATAACTAACATCCTACCTTCTCTTCCGTTACGCTGTATGGCCGTGATATTAGTCCATGTCAATTCGTCTTCTGTTTCTATACGCCAGAAAGTAGGTACGTCATCTGAGAGGTTAGAAAAACTTTCACTCATTGGTAACGTCACGCCATTTCCCGTATACAAGGTAGATAGTGACATGAGCTCGTTGTCGTTTACATTTCTTTCACCAGTTGTTTCTACCCAAGTACGTATTGAGATAATTCCATTTTGATCAGAAGTAATCAGTT
Organism: Saprospiraceae bacterium; assembly: GCA_023300835.1. GTDB lineage: Bacteria > Bacteroidota > Bacteroidia > Chitinophagales > Saprospiraceae > RFSX01. Next base: position 4,020 of record JALZVB010000110.1, read on the forward strand.
CATCTAGAATTAGGCTAGTAATGCTATCTGGTTCTATAGTCTGGTTGATCTGCTGTGTAAACGGTGGCGCATCATTGATAGAAACATTTATTATGAGACTATCTATGTTCTCGAGTCCATTGTTTTTTACGGTAACTATGATTTGATCATTGAGGTCTTGGCAGAGGATGAGATTTTCAAAATCTGGCGCTTCTATCTGGCTGAGTTGAATGTCAATATTCTCTTTGCAATTAACGAGTCCTTCTCCTGTTGTACCTTTGGCAATAGAACGTTGACTTGTCGTACCATTATCGAAAATAGCCGTTACCGCAAACCATTGCTCCTCAAATGGATTTTCTATAGCGACAGAGGCGTTATTTACAAATACAGTATCGATAATCTCCATATAGTTGTCGCCTAGTTGATGTACTTCGTAGCTGGCTACATTATCAAGTGCATCCCAACTTAATTGAACACCATCAAAACAAACTGTTCTTATCTGATCAAGTGAAGGGACAGGGCTGATTGTAAAAGCCTCACCTGTGTAATCTACACCAGAGCGGCTTACCCTTATCTGAGCTTTATCAGTTGTTTCATTTCTAAAGGTATGTCTGTAGTATGTTCTATTAGCATTGACAGTAGTGAGTTCTTCCCATGTTACGCCATCAGTAGTAAGAGAAACGGTAAAAGGTTCTCCATTAGGAATGGCATCCCAGTTAATAATCTGAGATTCTAAGCCTCTTAATTTTTCTCCTCCTGATGGGAAAATCGGTGTAACATCCTTTGTTCTGTAATCAACAACTACATAATATTCGGCAGTCCCAAAAGGGATAACAGCTCCAGAAACATTGAGTATGTATTCGCCAGGAATAGGATTGCTGACGTGCATCTGTTCCATGTTATTGAGATTATCTATACCTTTTTCAGCTGGAAGGCTGAGCACTGCTGGTTCAGGAAATGGATTGAGTATCCATGGGCTTGTAAAGTCTCCGTCAGGACCTTCTAGGAAAGAGTTAATATCATTTATTAAGGCCTTCCCCGTATTGACTGATGCTGGTGCATCAGCCCAATAAACCATAACTTTTACTTCTGCGACATTATCAGGGACGGAGATCGTATGTTGCATGTTTTCTGACCCAGACAGACTGTATTTATTGTGCTGTCTATTTTCTATACATATAGCGGCTTGTAGCGCATTGGCACTTCCCCAGCCGTAGATAAAGTCGGGACCTGTATTACCTAGGTCATTAGCTGTGTTGAGTAAGATCGCTTTTATAAGTGCACCATCTGCAGTCATTCCACTATTGTGAATTCTATGTGCTTGGTGTAACATGGCAGCTACGCCTGCTATTCCTGGTGCCGCTGCAGAAGTTCCTCCAAAAGGGGAGTATCTATTATTAGGATCTGTAGAAATCTGATCAACGCCATTAGAAGAAAGGTCCGGCTTTATTCTTCCATCAAATGCTGGGCCACGACTACTAGAACCTTCTATGATACCCGTATTAGATGTATTAGCAGTAGCTATAACGTTCTTGCCTTGTTTATGACCACCTGTTATATTTCCCCATTGGGTTCCTGCCCCATAATCACATGCCAAGCCATTACTGTTTCCAGCGGAGAATACATGCAGTAATGTTTTATTTTCATAGCATTGTTCATCTACAACTCTTGTATTTGTAGTATATCCAGCATTACAACCGTCACTATAAGAAGAATTGGTAACCAGTACACCTTCTTGTAAGTGTAAGTCTAAGGTATTGTCCATAAACCCAGCACTATAATCAATAACGTGTAAGGTTGCACCGGCAGCCATTCCGCGCTGTCTAGGATCTGCATTACCTGCGCCACACATTATGCCTGATACACCGTCGCCATGAGAACCTCTTGATCGACCTACCGTTTCTTGATTGATACGTCCTTGGAAATCTATGTGAGGACCTACTTCTCCATCATCTCTACATAAGACGCCTACACCTTCTCCGTTGTAGTTTCTACCACCAGGCAGCTGCGTATCTATCATATTAGTCCTCAAGAGTGATCTTCCTGGCGTATCATCAGGCGTAGAGGGTGGGCTGCACAACTCCATATATCTGACATAAGGAAGTTGGCTGTATTCTAATATTCTGTCTTGATCTATTATGGCGGAGAGGAAATTGTTTTCTCCTTTGTTATGTGCAATGATCTCGATACCGTCCAGTTTGCAGAAATTGATAACGTCTTCATAGTTAAGGAAATCAGGATACATCAACGTGATTTCTATTTTTCCTGGTCCTCTCTGGGCCCAATGCGGATAAGTATCCGCAAGGAGGTCTTCACTTAGCGTAAAGTCTCTAGATAGTGCAGATATGTGTCTGAGTGGGTGGTTTCTCAGTTTGATAGGATCATAAGAAACTGGAAATGAGGCGATGTATGCCTTGTTAGGCAAATATTCATGCAACTCAATACCGTCCTTTTTTAATGCTGCAAGCGCCGTAAGGTTAGGAATTTCTTCAAACTGAATAAGTCTTAAATATCTGCCAGCAATGGCATCATTTCTAGTTACTACAGCCTCGCCTATGTATGTTTCTATGTTGGGCTTAGGTTCATATGTTTTATGTGACAACAATATTTCATTGCTGAGTTGCGCATAGGTCGTGCTTAAGAAAAGTAATAGAAAGGCTGAGGTAATTAACTTAGACATATCGATTTCAGTTTAGTTTGAGTTATAACATTTAAGTTTAGAAGATGAATTAGTTTAGTTTTTTGTCAAGACCATTTAAACACAGGCCATAACCATTGCATATGAGCCATGTTTTCAATACAGAGGTAGACTAATTCAACATAAGTGGTGTTTTAAAGCTCGTATGATATTAATACTACAAAATAGAAAAAAACGCAGTATGATAAGTCTGTTAAAAGTAAATAAAGGAGCTTGAGATGGATATTAGTTTAATTTATCGCATAATGTTAGTGGCGACGACCATTTGGTGGGTTCGGTAGGCCATATTTGGAACCTACATTTCCAAAGAAAATATCAACTGTGTAACATCTTTGAAATATTAAATATATATTTGCGACCTAATAACCACTTATCGTGAAGTTTACATATCACGATCTTCACAAATTCCCTCTTATTTATAATTTTTACTCTAACACAGATTCAGAGAAACAAACATTTCCATAATGTACGATATACTTCAATTGAACGAGATGCTCGTTCCAGAGTTGAAAGGTCTAGCCGAAAGACTCGAACTCAAAAGTTACAAAAGACTAAGCAAACAAGACCTTATTTACAAAATCCTTGATCATCAAGCGATAGTAGGTAAATCAGATACAGAAGAAACCAAGCCAGCTCCTAAAGCTAAGGCCAAACCAGCTCCTAGACCTAAGAAAAAAGTTGAACCCAAATCAAAAGAAAAAGGTGAAACTGAAACTGAAGAAAAAGTTGAAGTTGTAAAGAAAGCTTCTGCTAAAAGAGCTCCCAAAAAAGAGGCTGAATCAACAAGAGAAGAATCAACGCAAGAAGATAATTCTAGAGAGGATAACAGAAAAAAAGACGATAGAAAGGATACTAGAAACAATTCTAGAGATGATAATCGTCAAGGGAAAGAAGACAGAGGAGAAAGAAATAATAATAATCAAGATTCTCGAAGAAAAGAGAATGGAGACAATAGAAATGAAGGTAGGAACGACAACAGAAACGATAATAGGAATAACAGAAACGATAACAGAGATAACAGAAGCGATAATAAAACCGACAATAGAAACGAAGGGAGAAACGATAACAGAAATAATAAAAACGAGGCAAGAAACGACAATAGAGATGATAAGCCTCGTGATGAAAGAAAAGAACGTGCGCCTAAGAAGCCACCTGTTAAGAAGTTCAATGTAGATATGGATGGTGTCATAGAAGGCGCTGGAATATTAGAAATGATGTCTGACGGATATGGTTTTCTGAGATCTGCAGATTATAACTACTTGACATCTCCTGATGATGTATATGTCTCACCATCTCAGATCAAATTATTTGGTCTCAAGACAGGAGATACTGTAATAGGAGCCATAAGACCTCCTAAGGAAGGTGAGAAATACTTTGCATTGCTAAAGGTTTCTAAGATTAATGGATTACATCCAGATAGAACAAGAGAAAGAGTTCCATTTGAATATCTGACACCTTTGTTTCCTGATGAAAAACTATCATTGACTTCTCATCCTGCCGGAAAGGATTATGGGAACAGAATGATAGATTTGTTCACACCTATAGGAAAAGGACAAAGAGGTCTTATCGTTGCCCAACCTAAAACTGGTAAAACTTTCTTACTTAAGGATATCGCCAATGCCATTGCGACCAATCACCCAGAATGTTACCTTATCGTTCTACTTATAGATGAGAGACCGGAAGAGGTTACAGATATGCAACGTAGTGTCAAGGCAGAAGTTGTTTCTTCTACTTTTGATCAGCCAGCAGATAACCATGTAAGAGTAGCTAATATCGTAATAGAGAAAGCTAAGCGTATGGTTGAAAGTGGTCACGATGTTGTTATACTTTTGGATTCAATAACAAGACTAGCAAGAGCATATAATACAGTAGCCCCTGCTTCTGGTAAAGTATTATCAGGTGGGGTAGAAGCCAATGCATTACAGAAACCTAAGAAATTTTTTGGTGCAGCCAGAAATATTGAAGGCGGTGGCTCATTGACAATATTAGCAACAGCACTGACCGATACAGGTTCCAAAATGGATGAAGTTATCTTTGAAGAATTCAAAGGTACAGGTAACATGGAACTACAACTTGATAGATCATTATCTAACAAGCGTATATACCCAGCTATAGATCTTACTAAATCTAGTACAAGAAGAGAAGACTTATTGTTAGAAGATGGTATCTTATCAAGAATGCAAATGTTGAGACATCACTTAGCTGATATGAAATCTATTGAGGCAATGAAGTTCTTGCGTCAGCACATGAACGGAACTGTTTCTAACGAAGAGTTCCTAGTAACGATGAATAGATAATAATATCGAAAATATATTTTAATTAAAAGAGCAGCTTAGGGCTGCTCTTTTTGTTTTTATAGATGTGTATTTAGATTTCAAATGCCCCGTGTTAGTTTTTGAAAATGGTTTTTTAGATCAAGACGAAATACGTCTACTGTCTTAATTTTTAATCAAGACGGTCATGCCAAGGCAATTTCACAGTATATATGGATTCATTTTCATCATAGGAATTCGGTCGAACATCTATCACAACTTAACAATCTCATCAATAATATACTGCCCACTTTCCTGATCCGTCACCATAAGAAAATACAGTCCCGCATCTAAGTCATGCAACGGTATAAAATCATTCTGAATCAAACCGCTGTTGAGTATCTGTCCATTAACTTGATACAGTTTATACGATAGCTTTTTCAGATTTGTTTCTATGTAGATGCCTTCTGTAAATGGATTAGGAAAAATAGACAGTTGTTGTCCTTGTAACTCATGTATCGCACTTGGCCCATCTTCGCCATCGCAATCTTCATCTATATCATTGCCTGGAACTTCAGTAGCAGCTGGGTTTATGGCGGCATTGGTGTCGTCACAATCTAGGTCTGAGTTCCAACCATCAGCGTCTAGGTCTACTAATAAAAAGCCATCGCAGTTTTCATCAATGTAGTTATAAGGAATTTCTGCGGCACTAGGATTTATCAGTAGATTATTATCATCACAGTCATTGTCTAGAATAACGTATCCACTTGGTTGATTACAATTTATGATACTGTTATTGATATCTCCGTAGCCGTCATTGTCATTGTCGAGATAGTAAGTTACTAGCGTAAATCCATCATCAATCTGTCCATCACAATTATTGTCTACGTTATCACAGACCTCAGGACTGCCTGGAAATATCGCAGAATTGTTGTCGTCACAATCATTGTTAAGTGAGGAATAACCATTGATAAAACTGCATGAAGTCAGACTATTATTAATGTCTCCGTAGCCATCGTTGTCACTATCAAGATAGTAAGTGAGTAACGTCAATCCATCGTCTATCTGTCCATTACAGTTGTTATCCATGTTGTCACAAATTTCCGGACTGCCTGGATGTATTGTAGGATTATTGTCATCGCAATCATTGTTAGAAGTAGCGTAACCCATAGGTCTTGCGCAATCTAATAGACTGATATTGCCACCATAACCATCATTGTCATTATCGAGATAGTAGGTTGAGAGAAGTAATCCTTCGTCTATCTGTCCGTTACAATTATTATCAAGACCATCACACAACTCAGGACTGTCTGGATAGTTAATGTCTATACATATGGTTTGCTCTACGAGACAATTGCAACTTGATAATAGTCCTTGGTACACAATACAATCATCTCCATTTAGATCACCTAGAGTTATAGAAGTCGGGCCCATCCAATCAACTGGATCTCCTTGATAATTGACAAACGATAATCCTATAGCATTTGGATCAATTCCTGATCCAATATCATTAACACAAATTCCTATATCTTCTGTCTGACGTATCATTTCCAGTACTTCTATGTTTATACAAGCATTAGGATTGGCTTTACTGCCACAGTTAACTTCGACAAGTGGATTACAGATTGTATATATGCCAGGAGTATTGGGCATTGTTATCTCTGGGTAGGCGAGAGCACCGTCGCCTTGTTCCAGTTCTACATAATTGCCATAACCCAAGTCATCAGAAAAAGTAAATGAGAATGTTGCCTTCAGTTCTGGGTTATAGATAGCACATGGATCACCATATTCAGATAAATCATCCGTCATAGAATCTCCCTGATGGGTAGGAGATCGGA
>JALZVB010000111.1 GCA_023300835.1 Saprospiraceae bacterium
CAATTAGGTAATAGTTATATACACAAAGCACTTTACAGATCATGGCATTACATATTACGATAAATATATATATGAAATATACCAACACGACGGTACTGTTGGGCTAATCTGAAAAGCTATCTTTGTTCAATCTAATAATGTACTACAGGTATGTTATTACACTAAGTATTTTTAAAAGGACGATATACAAGAGGAAGAAAGACGAAATCATCTTCAAGTAATCATCCAAGTTAATAAGTCTGGAATCAGTTTTTTAAAAGAAAAGAACTGATGCTGTTAAAAGCAAAACCGTAGTGTCGTACTATGCACTATAGATTTTATAGTATTATTTGATTATTTAAAACTTAATTCTTAAAACTCAATCTCATGAAAGCGTACAGCGTTTACAAAAATGAGGATTCAAGCATTCTAAAGTTCTTTAAGGGAATTTCCTTAACAGCACTTTTTTGCGTTTGTTTCCTAGGTCTTTCGACCGAGATGTCAGCTCAATCACCTACCATAACTAGTATGGAAGACGGTACTACCGTAGGTAAGATAGTTGATGTTAATTTTATTAGATTCAATTCAACTTTATCAGCAGAAGATGCTGGTGATGCCCTAATGGTTGAACATGACAATCTTCAAGCTTTAACTGGAAGTACTGACGAACCTACTAGGTTAGCAAGTATTTATTTCCTTAGGCAAGTAATCAAGCCTATTTATAAGGGAGTTCTTAGTGAAGAAGCTTTTATTAATGGCTATAGCAGTCTTGTAAACGTTTATGCACCACTTAATAATGTGCAAGGTGTAGACTTACAAAAAATCGCTACAGACTACGCTAGAGTAATCCGATAATCTATTCAATCACAATTCGTAAAAGAAAAAAATTCGATTATACAAAACTCAATCTTATGAAGAAGATTTATTATTTTTTAACTAAATGTGCACTGTGTTGCCTCTTTCTACTCGCAGGAGTAGGGAATGTGTCAGCACAATGTCCAGCCCCAGCAGGCTGTGATGCCAGTACTTTCCTTGCAGAGTATACGGTAACTTATACTGCTGGTGGATTTGATCAAGAAAATGCTTGGTCATTATATGATGCAACAGCTAGTAACGAAGTTTTATGTTGGGCCTCTGGTCAAAACTTAGCATTTGGTACTACTGTAGTTCAAAGCGCTTGTGTGCCAATTGGCAATGATGTAGAAATTTACATCTTTGAATCATTTGGTGACGGTTGGTGCGCTGGTGGATTTCTTGAAGTAGCAATGGCTGTCGATGTAGACGCTATTGAAACTGCTTGTCCTGGTGCTTGTGCATCACCATCTGTTGCAGTTAACGGAGCTACGCCAATGTCGGCTGTTTGCCCTGCAACTGTATTGCCACAAGTTAATCCAGGTGGAACGACTAATAGTACGTACAATTGTACAGGTAATCCAACTGCAGGTATATTATTAGCAGCAATAGAGACATCTTGTGGCTCTTGTGCTCTAGTATGTCCAGCTGATGTGACAGTAACTACTGCTCCTGGAGTATGTACTTCTGCGCCTGTTGATGTTTCTGACTTAGGTATATCCCCTGCTGGTTGCGTAATAGCTCCTGGTACTGTATCTGTAGCAGGACTTAACAACGATGTTGCTGGAGTAGGTTGTACTTTAGTAACAATTAACGCTGTAACTGGATCTGGAACTGGATCTGGACAATTTGCTGGTTTACCATTAAGTTGTTCTTACCAAGTTTCTGTTTTTGATGAAGAAGCTCCTGTTTTTGATTGCCCGCAATCATTTACATTTAACTTACAAGGAGGACAATGTTGTCAGATATATGATTTTGAAGTAAGTGTGACAGATAACTGTCCTGGTGCTCCAGAAACATTTACTGGTGCTTGTGGTGCTCCAGAAACAAGTTTTACATCTTTAGCTTGTGCTGGTGGTACTAACTCAATTATACAAATTCTTCCTGCAGTTCCTGCTGGTAGTACTTTGACTGAGGTATGCTTTTCTCAAAGAAACTTTGGCGCAATGCCAACTGATTTTACGATCAACGCATATTGCTATGATGGTGTAACTATACCTTATACAGGTGGACCAGTTGCTCCTTTTGGAACACTTACAGTTCCTTATGATGATAACAACGATGTTTCAATTGTTTGTGTAGACCTTAGTGTAATAGGTGCAGTAGCTCCTGGTTGTACGGGTATAGCGATAGAAATATTCACTACTAATGGTAGAGTTGTAGCAACGCCTAACACTTGTGCAGGTGGTGCAGCAACAGGTAACAATACTTATTTTGTTGGTCCATCATGTGGAGTTACTATTCCTACATTATTAAGTGATACAGGTAGTGCACTAGATGCGGCTTTTCAAGCAACATTTGCGCTTCCAGTTGTTGCAACTGCGGTTGTTCCTCCAGCAGGAACGTTCCCAGCAACAGCTACTGTAAATGCATTTGAAACAGGTTCTGAATTACCAATAGGTACTCACTGTTTCTTCTATGAGTCAACTGATGGCGCTGACGATATACTAGGTTGTGGAACTATGGATTGTGATGGTGGTACTCCGGGTGCTGCTGGAACTGCTAATACATCTACTTGTAGCTGGTGTATTACTGTTAACGGAATTCCTGAAGATCAAATCTCAACTGCTCTTGCATGTAATACGCATGTAAACGTATCTGTTGATGAGAACTGTTCTGTAGATGTAAATGCAAGTATGTTCTTATCTGGAACTAATGGTTTCACTTGTTTTTATGACTGCTATGAAGTATACATAAAAGATGAGAATGGTACTATGATGATGGGTTGTGGCGATGACGCTATTAAATCTGCTAATACAAATGTAAATGACCTTAATGGTTGTTCAGCTGCACTTCCTTGTGGAGAGTATGTTGTTGAAATATTTGATGCTTGTAGAGAAGTAACTTGTTGGGGTACAATGACTGTAGAAGATAAATTAGCTCCTACTATCAGTGTTCCAGAAGATGTTACTTTGAGTTGTGTTGCTAGTACTGCTCCTGGTTGTGAACTATCAGGTGTTGTTAATGTAGCACTTCCTGCTAATTCAATGCAATGGAATGATGGTTCTGGAGGTGTTGTAGGTACTCAGACGATAACTATACCTGCTGCTAGTCCTGGTTCTGTTATTACAGATGTAAACTTGGACATGCAATTATCTCACAGTTGGATGGGTGATATAGATATCACTTTAACTGGACCAAACGGAAGTACAATATTTTTATTAGATGGCAATTGCACTCTAAATGATAATGTAAATTCAGTATTTGATGAAGAGAATGGTGGTTCACCAAACACTTGTCAAGGAAACAGTATAGGTAATACAGATGCTGAAGACTGTGTATCTCGTTGGATGATAAGTGCTACGCATTCACCAGTTATTACAACTGAGGACTTTGCTAATGGAGGTCTAGGATTAACACAGTTTAATGGTCTTCCACTAGGTGGAGATTGGACATTAACTATCAACAGTATTAATAATGGAGATGGTGGTTGTTTAGAGGCATTTGCTATGGAAATATTCTGGGCTAAGCCTGCTGTAATAGCTCCTACTCTAGTAGCTGCTGGTTGTGATGATGAACTTACATTCTCTGATAGAGTTGTTAATAATGACTGTGACGGTACATTTATTTTCAGAACATGGACAGCAACAGATGCTAAAGGAAACTCTTCTTCTCAGACACAGACTATAACTGTTGAGCCGATAGGTGCTGATGGTGTTGGTACAAACTGGTTCTGGCCAATAAGAACTGTAGAATTGACTTGTGGAGCAGATGCTTCTCCTGATGCAATCTATGACTTCTACTTAGGTTTAGCTACGGATTTATTCCCTTGCTTACCAAGTATCTGTACGCCTGATGATGACGGTAATTTTTCACCTGCATATCATGAATTGATAGCTAACAGAATAGCTTACGCTACTCAGAGAGCTTATCCTTTCTTCTTAAATACATATGATTTCAACAATGATAATTGTGGTGATCTTGATTTAGCTGTTGACTTTAGAGACAATGCTTGTCAAATGAAATTCACACTTAGTGATAATGTAATTCCTGCTTGTGGTCCAGGCTGCAACGGTAATACTAAAACGATTAGAACTTGGACTGCTTTAGATTGGTGTAGTGCTACTACATTAACACATGAGCAAATAATCAAGTCAACTGATGAGACTGCACCAGTTGTAGATATGAGCCCAGAAGCTGGAGTTCAATCATCTATTACTATGGTAGCTGGCGCTCAACCTTGGGGTTGTAACGCTAACTTTACATTACCTGCTCCTGAGCATTTAACTGATAACTGTTCTACTGATATTACTTACGAAGTAAGTGGCCCAGCTCCAACAGCTTATGTTAATGGTGAGTGGAAGGTAACAGGTGCTCCAGTTGGAACACATACATTTACTTACGAAGCATTCGATTGTTGTGGAAATGTTGGAACTGGTAGCGTTGTAGTTACTGTTGCTGATGGATCTGCTCCAATTGCAATTGCTACTCAAGACATCGTTGTTAATCTAGCTGGTGGAGTAGGAATTGATGGAACTGCAAAAATATTCGCTTCAAGTGTTGACAATGGTTCACACGATGGTGATTGCGGTGACGTAAGAGTTGTAATCAGAAGAACTGAAGAAGACGCAACTTGTGGTAATATTGGTAACAGTTCATTTGAGAACTTAGACGTACCATTCGGTGCTAACATACCTAACTCAGTACAAGAACCAGGTAACAACTTGAAAGAAGATACTGACGGTGGACAATTTGTTAAGTTCTGTTGTGAGGATGTTGCAGTTGGTTCTATTACAGTAGAATTAGGTGTATGGGATGATGCAGATGGTGATGGAAGACCAGGAAGTAGTACTGATGATAATTTCAGCACAACTTGGGCAACTATCAAGTTAGAAGCTAAAGAATCTCCTTCTATAGCTTGTCCTCCAAATGCTATGATCGAATGTAGTGCAGATGAAAATTCTGATAATACAATTGAAACTGTATTAGGAAGAGCAACTTCAAGTGCAACTTGTGGTACACTTTCTACTGAATATACTGATGTATGTGGATGGGATCAAGATGGTGATGATTCACTAGATGGTACATTTACAATGATGGGTCAAACAGGAAGTGAAACTTTCAATAAAGCTTGTCATTACGGTCCTATCGTAAGAACATGGTCTGTAATAGGTGGTAACAACTCATGTACTCAGATAATCATAATCAAAAAACCTACTACAATATTCTACGGTGGTAGATACTTGCCAGGTGGTAACGATGATAACCCAGCAGTAGAGTACCCTTTTGAAAGAGATGGTGTTGATACTGATGGTGATAGAATTGATGAGTATTCTGAGGTTATCTTAGAATGTGCTGGAGAAGATTTACAAGGAGAACCAACTTGGGTTAATGAGCACTGTAGTTTAATAGCTTACACATTAAGCAGTGATACATTAAGATTTGAAGGTGATGCTTGTTTGAAAATAATCAACACTTACTCAGTAATTGACTGGTGTAACTATAATCCCAATGATCCTGATGCCGGTGGTAGATGGTCTTGGACTGTAATAGGTAAATTGATTGATACAACTGTACCAGTATTAACTGTTGCTGATGTTGAAATACCAGTAACTGGTGGTTCTGGAGGTTCAGGTTCATTCCCTACAACACAGGGTTGTTCTGCTTCAGGAATTGAGATCAGTGCTACTGCTTTAGATGGTGATATGAGTGCTGATGGTACGCCTGCATGTCCTAGTTCTTGGATATCATGGACTGTATTATTAGATATTAATAATGATTGGTCTTACGATAGAGAGTGGAGTTCATTTGTTGTTGAAGATAGTCCTGTTCCTTTCTCAGCAGATACTAATGGTAATGGTATAGTTGATGTTCAGGTTGGAAACGGATTTGATAATGCTGATGGTACTAAGACTGCTCCAGGTGATGTATTCACTATTTTAATACCTGACGCTATTTTAGCGGATTGTGGAGAAACACAGCACAAAGTTGAATGGACTGCATTTGATGGTTGTGGTAACAAAACTTCTGCAACTAGTTACTTTACAGTTAAAGATATTAAGGCACCAACACCTTTCTGTGTTAACTTAAGTACTGCTATAATGGATGTACCTCCAACAGGTGGTGAAGCATTCGTAGAATTGTGGGCAAATGATTTCGATGCAGGTAGTTTTGATAACTGTACTGCTGAAGGTGACTTAGCTTTCACATTCGTTGATGATGCATCTACAGTTAACCCTGAGTTCAATAGTGCTTCTATGAAGTTCACTTGTGCTGATCTTGCTGGTGGAAATCCTGCTTTATTAACTATACCTGTATATGTATGGGATGGTTGTGGAAACAGAGACTTCTGTTTAGCTAACTTAAGATTAGTTGATAATGTTGGAGCTTGTCCTACAGGTCCAACGACAGGTAGTATAATTGCAGGTAACGTATCTACAGAGAATGGTGAAATGGTAGAAGATGTTGAAGTAATTAACAGTAACATGTCTACAGTTGCTCAGTTAACTGAGATGACTAATGTTTCTGGAGATTATGACTTCTACAATAACGAAAGAGGAACTGATCATGAATTGACAGGTTCAAGAGATGGTGATGACCTTAATGGTATATCAACAGCGGATTTAATCTACATTCAGAGACATATTCTTGGAGCAGAGCTTTTAGATAGCCCTTACAAGAGAATAGCTGCTGATGTTAACAATGACGGTAGAATCAATGGTCAAGATCTTATTGAGCTTAGAAAATTAGTTCTAGGTGTATACAATGAATTCCCACAGAATACATCTTGGAGATTTGTTGATGCAGATCAGACATTAGATATTAACAATCCTTGGAATTTCAACGAATCTATCATGGTAGAAAATCTTTCTGCAGATATGATGACTGAAGATTTCATAGGTGTTAAGATTGGTGATGTTAACAACTCTGTTGATGTTAAAGCTGCTTATACAACTAGCAACCCTAACACTGCAAAATCTATTAACTTGAATTTCAGTGATAGACAAGTAGAAGCAGGTGAAACTGTTGAAGTAACTGTAACAAGTAACGATATCAATAATGTATTTGGATACCAATTCACTTTGGCTACTCCAGGATTACAGTTGATGTCTGTTAAAGCAGGAAACGCAAATGTATCTGATGCTAACTTCGGAGTATTCGGAGACGTTCTTACAACATCTTGGAATACAGTAGAAGGAGTTGATGCAGGTGATTTATTCACTATGACTTTCAAATCAACTAATTCAGGTATGTTATCTGAGATACTAAGTGTAAACAGTAGTATTACTTCTGCTGAAGCTTATGTAGGTTCTAACTTAGAAGTTGTTAATATTAGTATTAATAACTCTGCTTCAGACGTTGATTATGCATTAATGCAGAATGAACCAAATCCATTCAGTAACGCTACAGTTATTGGATATGAAATGGCTAAAGAAGCAATTGCAACATTTACAGTATATGACGTAACTGGAAAAGTACTTACAACTAAGGTTGTAAATGCAACTAAAGGTTATAATACGATAGAATTGAGTAAGTCTGAATTAGGAGCGAGTGGAGTACTTTACTATCAGTTTGATAGTGGTGATTTCACTGCAACTAAGAAGATGATAATAATCGAGTAGTACTAGAATAAAATCGGTTTTTGGGATGGCCTCTCTCCACTTGTGGAGGGGGGCTTTTTTTTATATCCATACCCTATCATTACTCTTATTTCTAAACCTTGTATGTTATAGCCATCATACTGACCGCAATGAAACATTCCCAACATTAAAATACACTGATGGCTAATTATCAATCCATCCTATATCAATTTACCCTTAAGGTGCCTTATATGATTTTAAAATAAATTTTGTTTAACTCAGTCGAAAACACAGACATAACCATAACTAGCCATAACTATGACGAGTATTTTCAACGCATAGAGGGTAAATGAATATGTGTGGCATTCTGAAATTAAGCTGGTAACTACTAACTGTATGTATATTTCTTAGATTGAGTATACACTTGGAGCTTTGTTTTTTATAATGCTCTGAAAAATAATAGCCATCTCCGTATCCTCAGCTTAGTTTAATGACCCTTACAATGGAATAGCTGTTTGATTTACACCTAATTAGCTTGTATTAAATAAATTATATATATAATATACAACTAATGTGTTATGTTTTCATATCAGATATATCATATATTTGTCTTACCAAACCTTTTGATAGAGTTCTATCTATCAATATCAGATGTATAGTAGTGAAGTTGCTATACGCTGCATGAGTACAATAGAT
Organism: Saprospiraceae bacterium; assembly: GCA_023300835.1. Classification (GTDB taxonomy): domain Bacteria; phylum Bacteroidota; class Bacteroidia; order Chitinophagales; family Saprospiraceae; genus RFSX01. Next base: position 8,268 of record JALZVB010000111.1, read on the forward strand.
CCAAAACTGTAAACTATTAATTATCTAATGGAAGGTATAAGAGTATGCCGCCCTTAGACAGTAAACCTTTAAAGAGGATCTCAAATGAAGTATTTCAATTGTTCCATGCTCTCATGGACTAAAAACTGCGTAGCATCAATATTGCTACTTTTTTCTATTAATTCTAGCCTTTCTGGCCAATGTTCCCTTGCTTGTAACGGAAGTACACAAGTCTCTCTCAATGCGACTTGTGAGGCAACGATAACATTTGACATGATCCTTAATGATCAAGCAAGTAGTTGTCCTAGTGGCAATTTTGAAGTAGTCGTTTCTGATCAAAATGGAACTATTGTAAATAGTCCTATAGTTTCAGGCGATTTTGTAGGTCAGACCCTGATTGCATCTGTCGTAGATATGGTAAGTGGAAATTCATGCTGGGGAGACTTAGTGATTGAAGATAAGCTTGGACCAGCTATATCTAACTGTCCTACGGCTCCAATAAGTCTGCCATGTATAGATATGTCTATTTTTACCGGTGTCGAGTTCACTGATAATTGTCAAGGTATATTAACGCCAGTATTAATTTCTGAGACAGTTGATACACCTTGTGATGATGATATTATTAAAGTTGTAACAAGGGAATACGCAGCTGTTGATAGTCATGGTAATGTGACGGATTCTAACTGTCCTATTGTCTTGGAACTTTTGAGATTTGATACATCTTTAGTTACTTTTCCAGATAGCTTTTTAGTAGTAAATAATACTGCGCTTAACTGTGCTGTTGCTTCTGATTTTGATAGTAACAACAATGGCAAAATTGATAAAGGTGAAGTACCAACTGCACTCACGGGATTTCCTATATATGAAGTTGCAACAACTACAGGTATAGATACTATTGATCTATACCCATTTCCAGATGTTTACTGTAATACCGTAGTATCTTTTGACGATACTGTTCTTCCTAAAATAGGATGTGTTCAGAAAATCATGAGAAGATGGAATATTACAGAGTGGCATTGTAATGGGGAACGTATATATAATTATGTACAAATAATTGAAGTAGCTGATGATCTAGGCCCTGTCTTGAGCTGCCAAACTAGTCTTACACTTACTACTAATACGTTGATAGGAAGTGCTCCTAGTGGTTCGTATGGTGATGTAACTTGTGGTAGTACAGTTCAGTTACCACTTCCTAGCGCTACAGATAATTGTTCTAATAATTTAAGATATGATCTTACTTATAATGACAGTGCTCTAGTTCAGGATTATGATGGCAATTCAACTATTGTACTACCTATGGGGACTAACTCTGTTGTATTTACAGTATATGATGATTGTTATAACTCATCTACTTGCTCAACTATGGTCGAAATAGTAGATAATACGCCTCCTATTGCGATTTGTGATCAATATACAGTAGCAAGTCTTACAAGTGATGGTACGGCTTATATTCGTGCGACTTCATTTGATGATGGATCTTATGATGACTGTAAATTACATTGTTCTTTAGTAAGAAGAATGGATACTGGTGATTGTGCATGTAATGTAATGGAATACTGCAACCTAGATTACTTAGGTGAAAGAGATGGTAGCCATTATTACTTATCAGATTATGAAATATCAGCTACAGTTGCCAAAAACAGAGCTGCTGCATATGGTGGTGGATTAGTAATTTTTGATAACTCTAGTGAAGAGGAATGGGTTACAACACAGGTAAGAACAAAGTCATCTGAGAGATTTTGGATTGGTATGAAGAGATTCGATTCTGGCTTCTCATGGGATGATCATGAAGCTGTATCATATAATAATTTCGTAGGAGGTACACAACCTGCTGCAGGAGGTGACTGTGTAATGGTTACGCCAGGTAATGTATGGAACACAGGTGAATGTACAAGAGAATTAAAATATGTATTTGAAGTAAAAGGTGATTGCGGATTCAGTAATGGTGTTAATTTTTGCTGCAATGATGTGAACACTATAGATAATATGGTTACATATAGAGTAATTGATGTTTTTGGAAACTTCAATGACTGTATGGTCAACGTGAATATCCAAGATAAATCAGCACCAGTTTTAACATGTCCAAATGATATGACTGTTAATTGTGACGTTGTGTATGATGACAACAACTTAGTTCAATTATTCGGAGATGTTGCGACTTCTGTAAATTGTGGAGCAGGTTTGATTAACAGACCCGTAGAAGATAATACAACTGAATGCGGTGCTGGACAGCTTGTAAGAAGGTTCAACGCAATGGGCGGTGACAACAATGCTACAGTATTATCAACATGTAAGCAAATTGTAACATTTGTTAATAACGATCCTTTTGATGGTGATCTTAGAATCACATGTCCAGAACAAGAGACTATAATAGATGGATGTGATAATCCAGGAAACTTTGGACCTGATGTTACAGGAAAGCCAGAATTCTTAGGTGGCGTATGTGATCTACTAGGAATGGATTATGATGACGAGGTATTCACTTTCAATGGAGATATTTCTGCATCGAGTAATGCTTGTTTTAAGATACTAAGAGAATGGCAGATAATTGATTGGTGTCAAACTGATCCACTTACTGGACGTTCTAAAGTATGGACATGTAACCAAGTAATAAAAGTAACTAATGATATCAAGCCAGTAATTACAGGATGTAAAGAATTAAATGTCTGTACGTTTGACAGTGATTGTGAAAGCGGATTTGTAGATCTTGAAGTATTTGCAGAAGATGATTGTACGCTTGGTGCAAATCTAAGATGGACTTACAGTATCTATACTGGTGCAATAGGTCTAGGGCCTATATCGTTTACTGATCCTGTAGCTACAGAAAGTGGTTTTGGTGATAACGTAAAAGCTTCTGGTAAGTACCCACTAGGTCAGCACGTTATCAGGTGGACATTCTTTGATGGTTGTGGAAACTCTCAGACTTGTGATCAGGCATTTACAGTAAGTAACTGTAAGGCAGCAACATCATATTGTATCAATGGGTTAGCAATAGACCTTATGAAAATAGAGACTCCTGATGGGACTACTTTCGGTACGGTAGATGTATGGGCTAAAGATTTTGATGCAGGATCATCTCACCCATGTGGATATCCAGTACATCTTTCTTTTTCTCCTACTGATCTTACGCAAACTAACATGACATTTAATTGTGATACAAGAGGACAACAAAGTGTTGACGTATGGGCTACAGTAGAAACGCCTGATGGACAATTGATTCAGACTTTCTGTACGTCATTTATAGATGTACAAGATAATCAAGGTGCTTGTCAAGGTCGTATTACAGTTAATGTTAACGGAAATGTAGCTACTGAAAATCATGAAATTGTAGAAGATGTATCCGTTATCTTAGATGGAAGCCCTATGCAGACTAATACTGATGTATCAGGTAACTATGCATTCCCAAGTATGTCTACAGGAGGAAATTACATTGTCAATCCTTCTAGCAATAACAATCCGCTTAATGGTATATCAACAGCGGATTTGATAGGAATACAGAGACATATATTAGGAGCTGAATTACTTGATTCTCCATATAAGATCATAGCAGCAGATGTTGACAACAACGGAAAACTTAACGGTCAAGATTTAATTGAATTAAGAAAACTTATACTAGGTATATATAGTGATTTCCCTCAGAATGATTCTTGGAGATTTGTTGATGAGAATTATGAATTTACTAATAGTGCTAATCCTTTGGCTGAGCCATTTGTAGAAGATTACATTATAAGTAGTATTACTTCAGACATGGTTATTGACTTCGTAGCTGTCAAAGTAGGTGATGTGAATAACTCAGTTGTTACTAATTTAGATGCTATCTCTACAGGAAGAGCAACTAATAATACAACAGCGGTAGAAATAGAAACTGTAAGTATTGCTGAAGGTGACATATTTAAAGTACCGTTTGATCTTGGTGAAGAATCTATTAATGGATTCCAAATGGAGATATCATATGACAACGAAAGTGTTGAAATATTAGGTGTTAATGGATCGAATATATCGCCTAGTAACTATACAATTGGTAATAACAGTATCAAGTTAAGTTGGAATTCTAATACATCTGTTACTGGAGAAGCATTTGAAATAATTGCAGTTGCTAAAACTGATTCTAAAATCTCAAATCTATTCACAATTAATAACAACAATATGACTCCTGAGATCTATACGATTGCAGGTGATGTATTGACTCCTGTTCTAGATGCAGGTTTAGATAATGATATTACTAATGGTAACGACTTCCAGTTATTCCAGAATTCTCCTAATCCGTTCTCAGGCACTACAGAAGTTAAATTTTCTGTGCCTTCAAGATCATTAGTAGTATTCAATATTCATGATGTGAATGGTAAATTGGTAAAGAGTTATTCTGACACTTTTGATAAAGGTTTAAGAAGCGTTAATATCGATGCTAAAGAACTAGGAGCAACTGGTGTTATGTATTTATCAGTAAGTACAGAAGAAGAAAAAGAAACAATCAAATTGATTGTTCTAAAATAATATATCAAGAATTACTGTTTTTGGGATAAGGTCTCTCTCCATATAGATGGAGAGGGCCTTTTTTTTTATTTGAACTATTCTTTACATTTGATTATTATAGCGTTTACGCTTTAGATGTTTTTTAAAGAAAACACTAGATCTTAAAGTTTATGTGAAATTTAAAAATAGAGATGGCTAGAATAATGTCAGTAGATTATGGTGTAAAAAATTGCGGAATTGCTGTTACAGACCCATTGCAGATAATTGTGAGTCCTCTCAAAGTTATCAAGCCTACCTCCCTTCTGTCATTTTTTAGAGTTTATTTTGAAGAAGAGGAAGTAGAAAAAATTGTGTTTGGCTATCCTACGCATAGAGATGGGACACCTACACATATCGTTGCTGATATAAAACGCCTTGAAAAAAAACTTAATAAAACATATCCTGATTTGGTTGTTGATTATCAAGATGAAAATTTCTCATCAGTTGCTGCAATGGAGATTATTCTCAAGAGTGGATTGTCAAAGAAACAGAGACAGGATAAAACAAGATTAGATAAGATAAGTGCAGTTATTATATTGCAGCGCTATTTAAAACATATATAATGATTCTACCCATTTTTGCCTTCGGTTACCCAGTATTAAAAAAGAAAGCTAAGGTTATTGCTCCTGATCACGAGAAACTAGCTGAGCTTATATCTAATATGTGGGAGACTATGTACAATGCTAAAGGTATAGGTCTAGCGGGGCCGCAAGTAGGAAGAAGTATAAGAATTTTCATTGCTGATACTGTCCAATTAGAAGATGAGGAAAAAGATCTCGTTGGATTCAAGAAAGTTTTTATTAATGCTGAAATAATCAGTGAAGAAGGTAAAGACTTTGATTTTGAAGAAGGATGCCTAAGTATTCCAGATATAAGAGGCAACGTGACGAGAAAACCAAAAGTCACTATAAAATACTTGGATAAAGACTTTAAAGAACATACGGAAACTTATGACGGCATTAATGCTCGTGTTATTCAGCATGAGTATGATCATATCGATGGGAAGTTATTCACAGAATATTTACCACCACTCAGGAAGAGACTTATCAAAAGAAAACTAGATAATATAGCTAAGGGTAAGGTAAGTGTAGATTACAGAATGAAATTCTTTAAGAGTTAAAATTATTTCCTTCCAAAATCTGCTGGAATTTCTCCCCATTTCTTAGTGTTCCACTTGATTATTTTGTTTTTGATAGGATGTCTTTCTAGCCAATCGAGAGCTTTCTCTATTCTTTCAAATACCACTGCATTTTCTGTAGTCTTCTTTAGCGTTGTTTTGACCTTCTTTTTATTGACCCAGCTCAAGCCAGTTCTTGAGTCTGTATAGATGATAATATCTGATCTATTTTGTTTGTCAAGGAAAGCGAGTGCATGCACGAGAGCTAAGAATTCACCGATGTTGTTAGTAGCATGCTTGTAAGGCCCTTGTTTAAAAATTTCTTCCCCAGTGGTTGTAATGACGCCTCGGTATTCCATAGTGCCAGGATTCCCGCTACAAGCCGCATCTACAGAGATACTGTTACTTTCAATTTCAGAAAGGAATTTGGTATAGACTGGTGTGGTCTTACCTGAGTTAGATTTCTTATAATAGTCGTCGGCGGATCTGTTAAAGGCGACTTCAGCTTCTGCTTTAGTTGCAAATGCTTTGTACTTAGCGCTTCCGTAGCCTTTTATTTGTAATAGGCATTCACTCCATTTATTATAGATGCCAGGTTTGTATCCTTGCCACACGACATAATATTTAATCTTATTTTTAGCCAATTTTCTGTTTAATACTATTTATAATGTTTGTAGATACACATGCGCATCTTTACCTAAAAGAGTTTACTGAAGATATAGATGAAGTTATAACCAGAGCAAAAGAAGGTAAAGTAAATAAAATATTTTTACCCAATATTGACAATTCAACTATTGATGCTGTTGATAATCTTGCCGATCGTTATCCTGATATCTGTATGCCTCTTATAGGATTGCATCCATGTTATGTCAAGGAAAATTTCAAAAAGGAATTA
>JALZVB010000112.1 GCA_023300835.1 Saprospiraceae bacterium
AACCTATATTTCAATTATTTAGTGGGTAATTTGTAGTTGACAGAGTTAACTGGTATAATCTAATAAAGATTGTTGTAAAGATGTTATAACTCAAGTAGACTTAATATCAGGAGTAGATTTTTCGCCAGTTCCTAATTCTAAAGAATATAAAGGCGGAGATTTAATTGCATTTTAGTTTCAGTGTATTCTAGCTTTACATTGTTTTAGCCTATATTGGATAAGATATCATATTTCGGTATTGTAGATATCAACTTGACTGTAAATAAAATTCATGATTATAACGCTGTTGCCTTCTTTGGAAAATCGATTAATAATAATATAGCAGAACGACGTTGAATGGATTTTTTCGATAAAATAAAAATTTTCTTACATCGATTATCACATTGGGAATATTGGCCCGTATGGGTTATATATTTCCCTTGCTTAGTTATATATCCATATTATGCCATTAAGTCCAGGTCTACGTTTTTCTTTACTGTGTCGAATATGGGTATAGAAAACAGTGGGGCATTTCTTACTTCTAAGTATGATATTTACCAATCTTTTAAGAGTGATTTAATTCCTAAAACCTTTCTAATTGATAGTGACACAAGTACTGCTGATTGTTCCCAGTGGATTGATAATAATATAGCTTCTTACCCCGTAATTGTAAAGCCAGATTATGGTCTTAGGGGTTTTGGTTTGAAGTTATTAAAAAGCAAAGAAGAGGTTATTCAGTTTACTGAGAATGTTGATCAGAGATATATACTTCAAGAATACATTGATTATAAAAATGAAATTGGTGTCTTTTTAATTCGTAAGAAAGGAGAGTTGATAATATCAGGTATCGTAGAAAAAGAGTTCATTTCTATTGTTGGAGATGGTGTGAGAACTTTACATGAACTTATACTAAGTAACCCACGGTATGCCATGCAATATGAATACTTAATTAACCAACGAGCAGATCATTTGAACTTGGTACTTGATAAAGATGAATTGTTGAGTTTTGATAGAATCGGTAATCATTCCAAAGGAAGTGTATTTAAAAATGGCAACTATCTCATTTCTGATCAGCTCACAACAGTTATGTCTGATGCTGTATCAACAATAGATCACTTTAATTATGGAAGACTAGACATAAAATTTGAATCACAATCGGCATTGTCGAAAGGTGAAGGCTTTAAGGTGTTAGAATTAAATGGAGCCTTCAGCGAACCAGCTCATATATATGATCCTAGTAATAGCCTTTTTAATAGTTGGAAGGTGCTTTTGTTTCATTTCAAATCTTTGTTTGAAATCAGTCTTAATTCTTTGAATGAAGGGAATAAACCTTATAATTTTATAGAAGGCGTTAAGAAATTAATAGAACATAGTAAAGTGACAAAAAGAATTAAATCGTATTAATTTAATTTAGGTTGATGTTTTGCTTCATTTCTTAACCCTACCAATAAAGCTATCACTTACTATACCATTTCTGTACGATTTTAATTGTAGGTTTCCCCTGTATAGAGAAGGTAGTGTTCTGGTCGTCTAGCGGTATAGCAAACCACTTCCAGGAGAAACCTCCAGCTATCCAAGACTCCTTCCAGAATGTTTGAAAGAAAGCTTTGTATAAATTCTCTTGAGCCAAATTATTGGAATTAGACTCTCCATCATCATGAGTCCAAGGGTGCTTGCCTGCATATGATACGTTACGGTATCCGAATTCTGTAAGCAGTATTTTCTTGTCATATGTTACACTGAGTTCCTCCAGCTTTTTAGCAATTTTTTCCCAATTTTTAATCGTTTGATTTGTTTCTGGAGTTTCAGATTTGTTGATTGGGAAGTAACTGTCGACGCCTATGTAATCTAGCTCATCCCAGAATGTGATATTATCATATTCATCCCAATTGGCAGCGTATGTGACTTTACCAGAATAGATTGTTCTAACTTTTTTGATCAGTTGTTCCCAGAAATGTGAACGATTTTTTGTAAATTTCTTTAGCTCAGTTCCAATTGCAAATAATTCAACCTCATGTTCTTCTGCAATTTCTGCTAACTCAATTATATATGCCTCATAATTGCGTTCTAGGATATCCCAATCCGATTCGTTTTTGAAATTTATTGCCCCTCTCCATTCCGCTCCTTTTGTTCTATCTGTTTTTTTATTGCTCCGTTGATTGTCAATCGAATCTATTGACTCTGATGGTGATTTAGATTGTTTTGGTAAAACAATATGCGGCTTAAGACATATCTTAAAACCTACTTCTTTGGCAAGCAAGATGGCCTGAGTATTGGCTTCAATTGTTCCTCCCCAATAGGCTTTGTTATCTCCAAGGCTTAATGTGCTCCTGTCTAACAATGCTTCTGGCACCAATGCAATCCAGTTTGAATTTGATAGTTTAATGTTTTCAAACATCTCTATATTCAGTCCAACATTATTCGGACCACTGAAGCTCATTCCATTTATCTTTTGTGCAGATAAAGAAAAAGTTGATGGCGATAGTAGTGCAAATACAGCTGTAGCTAAACTAAGAAATATATGTTTCATCTCTCTTATTCTATTTATACAAGACAATTAGAAATATTGACCTAACCCTATAACTAATCCGCGTTCGTCACGATTAAAAACATCAATACCATAATCTACTCTCAGTACTGCGCCGTATACTTCTTGGTAAATAATTCTAAATCCTCCACCTATAAATTGTCTAAACTTATCAGAATCGAAGAGGTCAACTAACCGTCCACCAGGGTTACGCCAAGTCCCAATGTCAGAGAACCCAACAATTTGAGTACTCCATTTTTCATTATCTGTTAGCGTATGTCTATACTCGAGGTTGAGAATAACCTGGGCCGTACCCCGGTCAATCCTATTTCCTATTCCTCTTATGTTAACATGGCTATCTGCAACGAAAGGCGCAAAAGGGGTATCATTGTTTGTCGCAATACCTAACCTTATTCTTGTAGCCAAATTTCCTTCGTCACCAAATCTAGTATAACATCTAGCTTGAAATTGTAGGTTGTGAAACCAGTTTTCATCAACTACATTATAGACATCTTGCATTATAATATTCCAAGCTAGCCCTTCGATATAGAAAAAATGGTAATCTAGTTTATCTTTACCATAGGCAAGCTTTACTAACCACTTAGGTTGTCTAAGGCCATCTGGACCTGGCGGATTCTCCAGAAACTGAAAATCACTTTTAGAATAGGTTTCTATAAAATATGTAGCCCCAAATTCTACATTGCTATTAAAATCAATATTCCTTATAGCAGTCAATCCTAAACTATTGTTGTTATAGTCGTAATTAACAGTCCCTTCAGGAAAGAACAGAGGCTCTCTTGAGGCCCATTTACTTACGCTGGCAGAGTAACCCCATTTTGTATCATTGATTCTAGGTTGTCTCAAATATATATTGCCACTGTGTAGACGGTCATTGTTTTGATAAGAGGCACTAAGAAATTGACCAGTGCCTCTCCAGTTAATATCAGAAAAGCCAACCTGAAACCATACATTACCTTCTATTCCTCCAAAATTAAAAATAGGTAATAGTGTTCTTACTTCTTCTACTGTAATAGTAAGTTGTAGGTTTTGATCTATCGTATCAAGTTGATAATTAGCATCACGGATTCCCGCAATATTCTTTAATCGCTGTAAATCATTCTGTATAACATTTTCCTGAGCAACATGTCCAGTTTGAGATTGTATCTGTTGATACAAGAATGATTCCTGTGTATTTGTAAGTCCTTCGAATTTTATTCTGCTGATCTTCTTATTAACATGAGATTGACCATATAATGAACCTAGTCCAATTGTCATTAACCAAAATAATACGAAAGACTTAGAGCCCATTTATACCTAATTTATTTTTTTATACTAAAACGGTATTAACACCGTAAAAGTATAAATTAATAAACATACTTATATGAATAATATTAGTTACCTATATTGTATCTAAAACCCAAGTTAAATGTAGATGCCTGTCCTCCAGTATCACTGAGAAATTTATTGGTAAAGTCAGTTACTAATAATTCTAGTTCTACATTAGGTGTAAATTGATACTTTACGCCAGCACCATATTGATAGAAGTAGTCATAAGTGCTTTGCCAGTATGGAGAGTATCCACCTAGTGTATATATCGTAGTTTTAGGATTTGGACTATAGCTAAATATCAAAGTTAATGGTGTTGAAAACCGATCGATTCCACCTATGTCTTCGAGAATAGCATCTATTTCTGTAAATAAAGAAAAACTAGAACCTATAGAAATGTCATTAAAAAATTGGGTAGTCCATGTTGCGCCATCCCAGTCAATAAAAGGTTGCGTCGCACTACCAGTCAGTTCTGATCCTATGGCAAATACAAAAGAACTCTGTATAGAAAAGTTTGACCATTTTGGAACTGGTGCCCATCGAATCTGTGGGCCGAATGCAGTAATACCTTGTCGCGTACTTTGGGCCGGACTTCCGCCTAAGACACTGAATGGAGAAGATGGCAATAGGTCGTTTCTTACTCTTCTATATCTTGTGTTTATACCAATATTAAACTTCTCATTCAAACCATATAAGTAGCTTAATGTAGTCGTAAAGAAAGTCGATCTATCGGTAAGATTGTCTACGCTACCTGTTTTTTGAGTATATAAATTATTGAATATTTTCAACTCAGAAGATCCCTTGGGGATAGTTGAGGACAC
>JALZVB010000113.1 GCA_023300835.1 Saprospiraceae bacterium
ACCTTGTACTGTCTGATCAATAAGAGCAGCAGGAATTCTTGCCATATTCAACCTGTTATTGTCATCTAAAAATGGCTCAAATCCCAATTGCGGTTGCCCATTAAAATCTCCAACAAACATGTTCTCGAGATGAATAAATACTCTTCTGCCTATTGGAAATCTATTCCATAGTTCTACATCGTCCAAGATAATAGCGATACCGCCTGTCTCATCTTGTACGACCAAAGTCCTAAAGAAATTTCCAGACTGATCATCTGCAACTACCACTGCTGAGATAAACATATCCATAGCTAGTGAAGTAAATTCTCCAGGCTTTCTCAGCGCTTGGATATCTTGAATTGTAACAATCTGATCTACAGAAATTTCCGGATCTTCTAATTCTTCAAATGGTGGTTGATCAAAGTCTCTATCGACACAAGCACCTAAAGTCAAAACAGAAAATAATAAAATATATCTTAACATGATTAATTTTTTCTAATTACGGGTTATAGTGTATTAAAAACTGAATGTCGCATTGAATGAATAGGTTCTTCCATAAGCGTAAAAATATCTTGGAGCCCACCTGTTTTCATCAAGATTGACGTTATCAAAACGTAATTGTTCAAATCCGCCTGACCTAATATTTGTTTTATCTAGAACATTATTAACACCTAGCATCAAGGCAATGCCATAGGATTTAATTCTCCAGCTTTTTCTAGCAAAAAGATCCATACTGAAAATAGAATCAAATTCTTCTTGATCTGTCAAGTCTGATAGAAAGTCAACACTGTTTAAACCTTCATAACCTCTTACATCTGTAAGACCTTCTACTACACCAGGTAACTCAATCGTTCTTCTTGCAGGACTGACATCTATATAATTATTGTCAAAATAATTAGCCGTTAATGATACTGACCAATAATTAGGGTTCCTGTAAGACAAACTCATACTATTGGCGATCTGTGGTATGCCTGACACATTAAACCCTTTAAGATAACTGGTCGTACTTTCTGTATCTAAAGCATTGGCGCCACTATTCACAACATTAAAACTCAATTCTGGCCTGCTAGAAATATAGTATTCTCCTACTGCACTAGCAAATCCTAATTCAAGAACTGATGACAATTGATAGTAGATACCAAACTCAAAACCATAATGTATCTTATCAATTCCTGATTGAATTTGGTTAACAAACTGGCCTTGCGCACTATCGAATCCATCAAAATAAAACAACGTTGATTGGATAGCATCTTCTGATTGATTATAGAAAGCAGTCGCTCTTACATTGAATTTTGGATGTCTGATGATGTACCCTATCTCGCCACCATATATATTTTCGTTTATTAATCCTGGTATAATATCATTTCTGGTCTCTGATGACAGAAATCCATTTCTACTAAAAGGGGCTCTTGTCATGTAAGACGCATTAGCATAGACATAGTTTCTACCATTTATTTTGTAGGTCGCCCCTGCCTTTACACTACCTGATGTAAAACTGGCTTTCTCTGATTCACCTTTTGAGTTTTCTGGAAACTTACCATTAGCTATCTCACTTGATCTCCAGAAACTGCTTCTGTCTATTGAGAATCCTATGTTATAATCAATCTTAGGTTTCTTAACGTTAATGTTAGACCATAGTCCTACTTTTCTGTTATGTATATAATAATCGTAACCAAACACATCACCTTCTTTCAGTAACCTGTTAGGTAAATCAATATTATTCTGTATAAAACGATTATCTGCAGAATCTCGCAATGCAAAACCATCAACATCTAAGTAGTACTCACCACCTAGCAGGTCGTCTAGGACTTTATAGTTGTGATTTCTATCATATTGAGCAGTAATTCCTGCTTGCAGCGATACATCTGAGTTAATTTGTTGATTAAGATTGGACTGAAAAGAAAACCTTGTATTCTCAAATCTTTGTTCTTCTATCACATAAGCAGAAACATTCTCAGACTGTAGTTCCCCTGCACTGTTAGGAAAAGAATAGTCTCTATTTCTATTTATTTCTATAAGATTATCAAAATCTATCTGTTGCAGAGATGGGTTATTCTGAAATTCTTCTGTCAAACGTTGTAAATCAGATGGAGATAGATTGGCAATATTATCGTAAGGAAGATTTCCATAATAATCAGGCCTTGGATCTCCTGCCTCTAACCAACCTAATCTAGTAGATCCGAATTTGCCAAACTGTGTACCTAAGTTAGTTGTTATTGATGTTTTGTTACCAAGTTTAAAATCGTGCCTTAGTATTATAACTGGTTGATGTGTTCTATATTCTCTTGAGTTTCTAAGTTTCCCATTCTGCATACCCAAATTGGGATTATAAAAGTTGTCACCTACCAGATCGTACACAAATTGTGTCGTACTACTTGATCGACCTCTCACAGAAGGCGCAGCGAATGCCACTAAATTAAGTGAATTACTCTCGTTTATCTTTTTGTCAATAGATACAAAATAAGAATAGGCATCATAATAAGTACCTTCTATATAGCCACCACTACCCCATCTTCTAGACGCTGATAAGCTGTAAGCCCAGCCACTCTTAGTCTGTCCACTGTTATGGGTAATCATTGTTCTGTATGAATAAGATCTATTAGATAAAGAAGTTGTTACCCTAGTTCCCTTTCTCTGAGATGATGCTCTCAAGTCTATATCTGTCGCCCCATTGAAACCGCCTAAAGAAAAATCGGTAGTATTTAAGCCATGTTGACTATACCTTGAACGCAATACATCATTAAGACCACCCCATAAACTCCAGAAATACCTACCGTCATTCAGGTTATTAAAAGGAAGGTTATTTAGATATATCTTAGAATGACTGTTATCTAGTCCCCTTGGGTTAAATCTTGTAATACTGAAGTTGTAATTAGCTTGTGAGCCAAAAGGATCCCACGAAGCTGCCAATAAACTTGACACATCGTCATCAGCTGATCCTATTTGAGACAATTGTTCTTCTCTGTATAGATTTTCGCTATTTATTGTTGTACTGTTTGTACGCATAAACAAGATACCAAGCTCATGGTTTTTATTAACTGAATTATCAACAACCAAGTCGATATTTTCAAAACCATAAAGGTTAAATTCAATATTCAAAGATTCATCTTGAAACTGATTGTCTATTTCAAATGAGCCATCACCATTAGTTGTGTAATGATTACCATTGATATTGATATCTACACCAGAAAGATTCTCTTCTGAGGTATTATTAATGATCTTACCTTTTATCATTTGGCCAGAAAGGGAGAAACTTGCCAATAAGAAGCTAAAAGTAAATAGTATATAGAAGGATTTCATAAGCTATTTTAATTGAAAGCGAAGTTATTGATTTCACTAGAAAAATAAGCAGATAAATGTAATTTGTGCATTAATAAATTAATAGATGTCAAATATCCTCAGCTTATCTCGAATACCCATTATCCTTTTTATCATTGGTACGATAGGATGTTCTCCTAAAACTACCCATTCACTGAGTAATGAAATGTCATCAAGTAATGGCCAATTCAAAACTTATTCAATAGGGTTTTATAATGTAGAAAATCTATTTGACACGTCAGACAATAAGGAAATAAGAGATGAAGAATTTTTGCCTTCAGGCAAAAAGAATTGGACACAAGAAAAATACGATAATAAGGTCGCCAACTTAGCTTCAGTAATATCGCAGCTAGGAATGGACTTATGTAATGAAGGAGTTTCATTACTAGGTGTCTCAGAGATTGAAAATGACACTGTTATGCAATCCATTGTTAATCACCCACTGCTCAAATCTAGAAATTATGGTTACGTACATCATAGTTCTAAGGATAGAAGAGGCATAGATGTGGGCTTGATTTATGACAAAGATGTGTTTACACCTACAAGTACATCAGCTCATTATGTTGACATTACTAAACCTAAGAAAAACAAAAACATAAAACCTGAACTTAAGACCGGTGAAGAAGTTAACTCTTTGGATGAAGAAGTGGAAAAGTCAGAATATAAGCGATATACCAGAGACGTACTTCTTGTTTCAGGTATTCTAGATGGTGAAGAAATTCACGTAACAATTAATCACTGGCCTTCTAGAAGTGGTGGACAGAAACGGACGGCACGCCTCAGAAACAACGCGGCTAAAGTCAATAAAAGAATAGTTGATTCTCTATACCAAATAAACCCTAACGCAAGCATAATTGTATTGGGTGATCTTAATGATAATCCCACCGATGCCAGTCTTATCGAGCATTTAGGATGTGAGCCAATGGGAAACCAGAACCTCAGTATGTACAATCCTATGCAAGAGATGTTTAACAATGGAAAAGGTTCTAATGCATGGCGTGACACCTGGAGTTTGTTTGATCAAATCGTTGTCAGTCAGCCACTTACGAGTAATGATGCAACGTTGAAATTTCACTCTGCTAAAATATTCAACAAGAAATTTCTACAACAACCCACAGGAAGATACAAAGGATATCCTTTCAGATCTTTCGCTGGTGATATCTATCAGAAAGGATTCAGTGATCACTTTCCCGTTTATATTTATCTAATTAAAGAAGTACAATAACTCACATTGAAAGAGAAAGAACCTCTTATTATAAATGATGAGTTCAATGCCATATTAGATCTCGTAGAGAATCATAACGAAAATCTATTTATTACGGGACGTGCTGGGACAGGTAAGTCAACCTTACTTAATCTACTCAAGCGGACTACTAATAAAAATGCCGTTGTTCTAGCTCCTACTGGTATCGCCGCACTTAATGTAGGTGGTCAAACGATACATTCATTTTTTAAGCTTCCGCCAAAGATGATAGATCCTAGCGAACTTAAAAAACGTAAAAACCATAGATTCTTCAAGAAAATGAAACTCCTGATCATTGATGAAATATCAATGGTAAGGGCTGACGTAATGGACGTTATAGATCGTTTTCTACGTATAAATATTGAAAAAGATCTCCCTTTTGGTGGCGTTCAA
>JALZVB010000114.1 GCA_023300835.1 Saprospiraceae bacterium
TGATTACATAACCACAAGTAAAAATTCAATACCTAATGAATACAATATTTTGTTTCATTATCTATTCAGTTACCTTTCCATCTAGAAGGGACGCTAACTCTTTACCATAATCTATAATGGCAATGGTTTCATCTGTCCTTGCCAATTTCATTTTATCAAAAATAACAAGTGCCTCACCATTACTTTCTAGATGATAAATCTGATGATTTTCGAAAAATCGAATGATATCATCTGTGAAAAATGACCGAATTTCAGATTCCTGATTTCCCATAACCAAGAATTTTTTTGAAAAATCTGGATACATATCAAAATCAATATCTTTATAACCCGTAAATGCAATCACACGATCAAATATTTTTTGAATAACACCTTCTCTTTCCATTGTAAAAATGGGAATCTTTTTATTCAATTTCAAGACCATCAGAGTGGTATTAAATGTCTCAGCAGTAAAAGCGGCGCCTTCATTGAAAGTTACATCTGTGATTTCCCAAGACACATCCAAATCTTTATATTTTCCTTTAACAGAGTTTGATTTGCGTTCGATAGGTCTAATTTCAAAGAAATGGAAATCCTTTAGATAACTGGTATTCCAATCTACTTGATTCTTATATTGATAATCTTTTTCATTTGCCAAATTTTGTAACCTAGTTTGCCTAGGTGATAATTTAGCAGCAGAACTGTTTAATGATATTTTTAAAGCTCTATTATGATTAGATGATGAAACATGTGAATCCAATCCTTTTATAACGACTTTACCACCTGTATCTTTTTGCATTTTCAGGTAGTCAACCAGGTAATCCATATAGGTCATGCCCACTAACCTTGTTTCTGACAGATCAATATTAACATCTGCCCCAGAAGGAATTTGAGATACGAGTTTATCTATTTTCAATATACCTAAAAAGTTAGCAATCCCTTTGATCTGTAGATTGTAACTCCCATCTGGTTTCTTAACCAAATTTGAACCTGACTTATAAACCATTTTAAAAAATCGTGGTATGGAAACCCTCGCCAATAGCATATGACTCACCATGGCCAACAATAATCCGCCTAATAATCCTATTAATAAATTAGTATAAAGCGTTAATACCATCGTGCCTACAAAGAAAATCAATTGCTCAGTGCCTTGATTATAAACTTGTTTGAAAACAGCCGGTGATGCCAATTTTAACCCTGTACAAACCAGTAAAATAGCAAAAGCGCATAAAGGCACTTGCCTCATGATTAGGCTCAAAACCACAATAAAAAGCAACAACAAAAGGCCTTGATACATATTAGACCACTTTGTCTTAGCACCATTATGTATATTGACTGTACTACGTATAATCACGGCAATAATGGGCAAACCACCTATCATTCCAGCTGCCATCGTACTTAATCCAATACCTGTTAGATCTTTATTTAAATCCGTCTTCCGTTTATAAGGATCTATTTTGTCAATGGCTTTGGCAATAGCTAACGATTCAATACTTGTTATGATTAAAATGGATAATACGGTCGTCCAGAATTCAATGGTATTAATCTTACTAAAATTAGGATGCATAATTGAGTCAATAATATTATCAGGAATGTCCAATAATAGCTTAGGTCCTACCTCATAGGCCTTTCCAAAAAATGAAAGCGTATGTTGGTCAAAGAATTTGAAAGCGTACACAAACGGGATAGAAAGGGCAATAACCCACATGGGTGCAGGTAAAATATGGAAAAACCGATAGTTGATTTTAGAGTGAAACAACAATAATAGTAACCCTGCTAATGCAATGATCACTACAAAAGGATTGGCTTGAGGTAGTTAAACAACCGCATCGACGAGGTTTTGAATAATGCTCGGACTCTTAGAATACGTGCCCATGGCAACATGTATTTGCTTGGCAAATATGATGATACCGATTGCTGCTAAGACCCCATGAATCACAGAAGAATGGAAAATATCTGCTAGTCGACCCAATTTTAAGAAGCCTAATAATACTTGAATAGCACCTTAAACAACCACAGCTGCTAATACATAATTAAAGGCTTGTCCTGTCTCATCATCCATCAATGCAATACCTAAAAGTATGACCGCAATGACACCTTTGGCAGGTCCATAGACGGATATATGTCCCCCCCGATAAAAGGTGGTTACAACACCACCAACAATTGCTGAAATAATGCCGGCCATCGCTGGTGCACCTGCTGCCAAAGCAATACCTAGTGAAAGTGGTAGAGCAATAAGTGAGACACTTACCGCTGTGATTAAATCACCTTTCCAATTTTTCAACTAATCCTTTAAAGCCAGTTTTTGGTGTTTCCATTTATATATCCATGATTAGTAAAACATTAAAGTTGTCATCAATATAGTAAATATTCGTAATGTCATAAAAACCTTTGACTCAATAACTATAGACATTCTAAGGTTTTTTTTTACACAAAGTGTATGTGGATTAGGGAAACTACAAGGAACATCTTAGGTCATTTAAAAGTTAGAAATTGCTTATATAAAGTGTCATCGAAGACATATAGCCTAAGTACATGCTAATCTCCCATTTCTTTTTATTATGTTTAAAACGATATATAGTAGTTGATTTTTACCCCAACTGATTAACTATATGATAGATAGCTAAGTTTTGGAATTAATTTATAAAGACTAAGTAGGTCGTTTCAATCACAACGTAGAACATGACAAAAATTGCAATCACAATAATTAGTTTCTTTTTACTGAACACGGCATCCAGTCAAGATTTTTTGAAGATAGGTAACCAATGGTTATTTGAACATGAAAGTTTTTTTTGGCCTATTTTTAAAAACATTGAGTCTATAACGGTAACTAAAGACACAGTCATTGACAATAAACTATACTTTAAACTTGAGGCTAGTAAGCGACATGTCTGTCACATATTTTTTGAGACTGAATTTTTAAGAGAAGATAACAACAAGATATATCGCTTATCGAGAGATAAACAACGTGAGTATCTGATGATTGATTTTGATGCGCAGACTTCATACGATATAACAACGGATGTAGGCTGGGATACGATACATAGTCAAGTCATAGTAGACTCCATTGGTACAACTATATTTTCTAGTGGACAGGTAATAGAAACACAGTTTGTACATGTATTGAATAATCAATCTTACGAAGATTGGGCGCAATACAGAATTTATAAAGGCATTGGTTTTCTGTGCCCAGGTTTATTGTTCCCTGATATTGGAACAGGGTTATGTGACCCTTTTACTGAGTGGATGGAACCTGTTTGTTTTATTTCCAATCAAGATACGGTCTGGTTTTCAAATAGTGAATGTTATGGGATTGGCATTATAGACGCCATCCAAGAAACCTCTATTTCTGTAATCAACTTGTCGCCCAATCCTACACATGGCATCATCTACTTACCTGACAATCATACATTATTATCAGTAACTAATATTGAAGGTCAACAGTTCGAGGTAAACGTTAAAGATCATAATATTAACATCAACGTATTACCTAATGGGATATATGTGTTGCTATTGAAAAACAATATTTCTGGTGATATAAAGACAGGAAGAATTGTGAAAATATAAGGCACCAAGTTTAATTTAACTTAAGGGTGATTTAATATCGACAGATTGCTTGACATTTCACAACATCAACTATGTAAAAAGATGTTGCATATCTAAGTCACAACTTTATAAAACAAGAGGCTGTCTTAATTTAATAAGACAGCCTCTATTTTTATTCGTTATACTTCAAAGCTTAACTTGCTTTGGTCACATTTACCATATACTATCTTGCGAAAGCAGCAACAACTAAAAAAGTTGCAGCGTCAGAAGTACTAACTTCTTGAAGTGGATCATGAGATACAAAGAACCCTTCGTAAGTAGTCGTCAAATCCGTAAAACTCATAGTAGCTTCTTGAGAAACAGTTACAGATCCTCCATTACCTTCTACTGCCTGAGCAAATATTGTTGCATTAGCCATTTCGTTATAAGCTGTTCCATTTGGAGTAGTTGCAGCATCTGCAGCATCATGCGCATGTAGATTGTAAGTCTCACCCTCAACAGTGTTCTCAAGTGTTAACTCAATCATTGTGTTACCGTTCTCCATTTCTGTAAGTTCCATTGTAACTGAATAGTCAGTTTCATGAGTTCCTACATAATCAGCACTTAAGCTGTAGTCGAAAGATTCTGATTCAAAATCGTCATCACTACAAGAAGTCATAAATACAGTCATACTTACTGCTAAAAGAAGAAACAAGTTCTTGAAATTTAAAGCATTCAAATTCATCATTTTAAAATAGTTTTATTTCATAAAAAAAGTAAACGTAGATAATTAAAAAAGGTTCAACACATTAAAAATGAGAAGAAAATTCACTTCTACATATGATTTTGCACACAGAGGATTCTACCATCCAAAGGCACTGCAATTAACAAAAAGGGCAAAATAAAATTTCATGCTTTAATGTGCAACTTTGATATTAGGTCAATAATATTTTAACGAAGAATGAAATTGAATTAGGATTATAGCTGTTAACATAAGTCCCCTAAATCACCTTCTATGATGAATAAGGAACATTATCAAGACTATGCGGGTTGATAATGTTAGTGAATTGTCTATAAAATGGCTTTTGATACTTAAAGGCATCTTAGAAAAGGTATTATATTTGCCGCCTTACCTTACAGAGTTCAACTTTTATAGAAGTTTATTATTATTTAAAAAACCTTATAGCTTAATAACTATAAACATACTAAGGTTTTTAAACTAACTGTATGTGGATTATTGAAACTATAAAGAACCTCTTAGGTCTTAAGAAAGAAAAAACTATGATTAACTTGATTTTGTTTGGTCCACCAGGATCAGGAAAAGGGACACAAGCTACTAAGCTTGTTGAAAAATTTGGATTAACACATATTTCTACTGGAGACTTATTCAGATATGAGTTAGGCAATAATACCCCGCTAGGTATCAAGGCAAGAGGATTCATGGATAAAGGGGAACTCGTCCCAGATACAGTTACCATTGCTATGCTCGAAAACAAAATGGATATGACGCCTAATCCCAAAGGCTACATACTAGATGGTTTTCCTAGAACAATTAAGCAAGCTGAGTCTCTAGATGAGATTCTAAAAAAGAGAAATACTTCTGTCACGCATCTTATTGCACTTGATGTAAGTAAAAAAGAAATCATTACACGACTGCTCAAAAGAGGTGAAACCTCGGGAAGGGCAGATGATGCCAACGAGGAAATCATTGAGACAAGAATTGATCAATACCTATCTAAGACAAGTCCTGTCTATGAATACTACGAAAAACTAGAAGTTTCTCAGAAAGTAGAAGGTATGGGGAGTCTTGATGAAATATTCGACAGATTGAGCTCAGCGCTGAGTTAACAATCATTACTATAATTTAAAATTCATCTATAGCTAGATCATATAGACTTGACATACTAGGCGTCTCGCAGAAAGGCACTTCTGTACCAGTCAATTTATAAACTTCACTGGCTGTTGTTGCCCCTATCGCATATATCTTAGGTAGGGATAAATCATAAGTGGAAAAGAAAGCTCTAGCATTCATAGGGCTGGTTAGAAATGCCAAGTTTATCAATGGAAGACTGACATCCAGTCTAGGTAAGTTTTTGTAAACTTTACAGAGTTTCGTATCCTTATGCAACAAGAGATCTTCTAGACTATGCAATGTCGTTGTACCTGTAGGAAACAATATGTTTTTCTCGCTCCACTCTTCATTAATACAATTTGCGAGGTATTCAATATTCCCAGTTCCTACAAGGTCAGCTTGCTGATTAGTAATATTAATAAACACCTGGTGACTAGGTTCTCCCATGACACCGTATTTATAATTAGGATTATATAAGTTTGATTTGAAATAGATTTCTATGGCAGTTTGGCTATAGAAAAAAACGGCGTTATGATCTGGGAATAAGATTGGAGAAATTGGCTTTTTATCAATTAACGACTCTCCTATAACTAACCACTCTTCCTTATCCAATTGGAGAAATGGTGATTGAGGTTTTAGCTTTCTGGATATAAAAATAGTTTTCACGAAAATGCTTTTCAATCCTCTTCAAACAAATCTTCAAGTTGCCCACCCATCTTCAATGCTTTGAAACATCTCGTCGCAGCAATAACATCTGCACGTGCATTGTTAGGGGGAGAGTAAGCCTTACTGAAAATTATCTTGTGCATTTCAGATAATGTAGGCCATTTGTAACCACCTGTTTTACTTGGTAACTTACAATAGAAAGTACTCTCTTGCATGAGACAGAAAGATTCTTTATCAAACAGGCTATTGCTGATTTCCTTTCTGTGGAACTCGGCAGCCAATACATTTTGATTGAAACTTAGATTGTGGGCACCTACATATGTTACGTCTTGGAGACTGTGCTCAAAACTATGGAGAGCCTCATTAAGCGACACTGACCTTTCGTTGATATCTTCTAATTTAAGCTGAGCTTTTTTGGCAATAGCTTCAGTTAAATCATACGACTCAGGCTTTATAACATAGTTGAAGTCGCCAATAGGTTTAAGATTTTTGTCAAGAATTATCCATGCGATATGTATCATGCGAGGCCAGGCTCTGGTATTAGTGTACGAGGCCTCATTATCTAATGGCTTCCCTATACCTGTCGTGTCAAAAATGAGATACATATATTCTAAGTGACTTTATTAAATTACGCTTTATTCTATTCTCCTAAGTTTTTACTTACCTGGTTTCTGCAATCGTTCCGTTATAAGCACAGCCAGATTATGAGAAGTACTCTGTGACAACCTTACTTTTATCAGCTCTTTATTAGCGTCTTGAGAATATGCGCCACTTACATGGTAGTTGCCAGCTTTATCAAGCTCACAATGAACACCTAGCGGCATCTGACATCCTCCTGACATCATTTTCAATACAGTTCTTTCTATGTTAGTTTGTTTGGCACTTTCAGGATGATGAATAAGGCCAATTATTCTTCTCATTTCCTTATCCTCAGCTCTTACCTGATAAGCTACAACGCCTTGTCCTGGAGCGGGCACATACTCTTGTGTATTGAGCAATACAGTTTTATATTGAGTAAGATCTATATCTAGTCTTTCTACGCCTGCTGCAGCAAGAATAATAGCATCGTAGTTTTCAGTTGATAATTTATTGATCCTAGTAGGCACATTTCCTCTGAGATCTTGGACCGTCACCTCAGGTGCAAGATGTAAAATCTGCGCTTTTCTCCTCACTGAAGAAGTCCCTACTACTGCACCAGGTGCCAAGCCTAATGTATGATCTGCCGAGTAAGACTCCTGATTAATTATCAATAAATCATTAGGTGTAGCTCTTTCTGATAGACCTCCGATAGCTAAACCTTCTGGTTGATCTGTAGGCAGGTCCTTGAGGGAATGCACTGCTACATCTATACGTTTAGCGATAAGCGCATCCTCTATTTCTTTGGTAAAAAAGCCCTTCCCTTCTAGTTTATCAAAACCCAGATTTTGGATTTTATCACCTTGTGTCTTGATGATTTTCAATTCACATATAAAGTTGAGGGCCTCTAACTCTGTTTTGACTTTATTTGCCTGCCAAAGAGCCAATTTACTCCCCCTAGTACCTATCATTACAAGTCTTCTCACGATGTCGTTTCCTATGGATTAAATGATGGCGCTAACATACAACCAAAATAAGTCATTACAGAAATTGAGCTCTTAAAGTGTGAACGGACTATAGAGAGAAAAACGATAAACTCTAATGTTTAATACATAAAAAGCCCCATATATCTCCATATTTCTGAGACTACTTCAATAATATGTCTTGATAACTCGATGAAAACCTTTATTCTTATATTTTTGCAAAAACAGTTCAATAAGTTTGTCAAGGTCTGCGTTACATGTTAACTTATTCTTAACAAATAAGCGTTGCAGTAAAAATGAAATATACCCGACTGAGATCCTTAATAAGCAATATTAGGCAAGTGAACCCAACTTTAGACACTTTATAATACGTCTATGGTTATGAATGAAGACTCAAGTGACTTCAAACAACTGCCCGTACAATAGTAAAAGAGCTTACTTCGGTATTATAGTTGTATTAAATAGAGACTAAGATCCATTATGAATTATACCGTAGGAAAAATTGCTGAAATTATAGGAGGCGCATTAACAGGTAATGCAGATATTGAGATCAAAGGTGCCGCAGGTTTAGATAAAGCTAAACAAGGCCATATAACTTTCCTATCTAATGATAAATACCTCAACGAAACAGAACATACTGAAGCCTCAGCCATTCTAATAAATAAAAAATACGTCGATCTTAATCTTACCATTCCCACAATCAGTGTAGATAATGTATATACAGCTCTAGCCGAAATACTAAACCTGTTTGATGAAAGTAAAATGGGAACACCTGGGATACATCCCATGGCATATGCTTCTGACAAGGCAACAATTGACAGCACAGCTCATATAGGACCCAGTTGCATCATAGAGGATCAAGTTACGGTGGGTGCTAAAACACAGATAATGGGTCAAGTTTATTTAGGTAAAAACGTTACCATAGGTGCCAATTGCATAATATATCCAGGTGTTAAAGTATATCATGACTGCCACATAGGTGACAACTGCATCCTACATGCTAACGCAATTATAGGAGCGGACGGTTTTGGGTTTGCGCCTCAAGCTGATGGTACATTTGTAAAAATCCCACAGATAGGTAACGTAATACTTGAAGATCACGTAGAAATAGGTGCCAATACGGTTGTAGATAGAGCCACAATGAACTCTACTATCATACGAAAAGGCGTCAAACTAGATAATCTCATCCAAGTCGGTCATAACGTAGAAATAGGTGAGAACACCGTGATTGCGGCCCTTACAGGCATAGCAGGTAGTGCCAAAATAGGAAAACAGTGCCAGATAGGTGGCCAAGTGGGTATTTCTGGACATATAACTGTCCCAGACAGAACCATGATACAAGCGCAGAGTGGTGTTACTAAAGGAGGTAAATTACCAGGGCAGAAACTATCAGGGAGTCCAGCCGTTCCGTATAACAATTTTGTAAAATCCTTTGTTATAACCAAGAATTTGCCCGACCTTCAAGCCCGAATAAGAAAATTGGAAAAACAGTTAGAACAACTGGTTCTTTCCTCCAACCCGAAACATGAAGCAAAAGACGATAGCGCAAAAATTTGAGATAGAAGGAATAGGGCTTCACACAGGAAAAACAGCACGACTCACATGCTTACCTGCCCCAGCAAATAAAGGCATAGTTTTCAAAAGAACTGACCTAGAAGATCAACCAGAGATACCCGCTATTGTAAACTTTGTAGATTCTACTTTCAGAAGTACTTGTCTCAAAAAAGGAGAAGCTCAAGTACATACTACTGAACATCTCATGTCAGCATTTTATGGCCTAGGAATAGACAATGTAATCATAGAAATAGATGGTCCTGAAGTACCTATACTAGACGGTTCTTCACAAATTATAGCTACCAAAATAACCGCATCTGGCGTCACAGAACTAGAAGAAGACCGAGAATACATCGAATTTGATGAGATATTGACTTTTACAGATCCAGAAAGTGGTGCTGATTATGTTTACATGCCTGTTGCAGATCATGATCGATCTGAAATAACGGCTATCATTGATTACCATAATTCTAAGATAGGAAGACAGGTCGCTACATACAGAGAGAATATCTCGTATGAGGATGAGATCGCATCAGCAAGAACTTTTGTATTTGTAAATGAACTAGAAGCACTTGCCAAAAAAGGCGTCATTAAAGGTGGTAGTCTTGATAACGCTATCGTATTCGGACATAAGGACTTTCCTAAAGAAAAAGTAGCTGCGTTGGCATCACAGTTCAATGTAGAAGCGGATGTACTTGTAGACAACGGTATTCTCAATGGTCTTACATTAAGGTATCCCAATGAGCCAGCCAGGCATAAATTACTAGACTTACTTGGAGACCTTTATCTACTCAAGAATCCTATTAAAGGAAAGATAATTGCTACAAAGCCAGGTCATACAGGAAATGTAGCTTTCGCGAAATTTATAAAAGGACAATACACTAAGAAAAAGAAATTAAAAGGTAAGCCCAGATATGTAGCTGGGCAGGTTCCTATAAAAACGATAGAGGAAATTAAGACATACATTCCACATCGTTACCCTTTCTTACTTGTAGACAGTATTCTAGAATTATCTGAGAATCATGTGGTAGGTTTGAAAAATGTTACTGGAAACGAGCAGTTCTTTGAAGGGCACTTTCCAGGCAACCCTGTTTTTCCAGGTGTATTACAGATGGAAGCATTGGCACAGGCAGGGGGTATATTGGCACTCAGCACAGTTGATGATCCTAGTAATTACAACACATACTTTCTTAAGTTAGACAAAGTCAGATTTAAGAAATTGGTTGTTCCCGGAGACACCATGATATTGAAACTAGAATTAATAACACCTATAAGAAGAGGTATATTCCATATGCAAGGCACCGTATATGTAGGAGATGCCATTGTCTCAGAAGGAGAACTAACCGCACAGATAAGTAAACGTTCATGACAATATCCCCACTAGCTCACATACATCCTGATGCGCAGATAGGCGAGAATGTTTCAATTGAAGCTTTCGCCTACATAGATAAAAATGTTGTCATAGGTGCAGGAACCAAGGTAGCTACACATGCAGTCATATATTCAGGAACAACA
>JALZVB010000115.1 GCA_023300835.1 Saprospiraceae bacterium
TGGAGACGGAGAGCCAGATGATCCTACGATAATACCATTAGATCCAGCAGGAAAAATAGAATTAGAAAAGACAGGTACATGGGTAGATGGTAATGGAGACGGTATTGCTAATGTAGGAGAAGTTATCAATTACGCATTTGAAGTATGTAACACAGGTAACGTTACACTTACCAATGTCACAATAACAGATCCTCTAGTTATAATTAGTGGCGTTCCTATTTCTTCATTGGCAGTTGGTGCATGTAATAGTGCTCAGTTTACGGGTACTTATGTATTGACGCAATCAGCTATTGATGCAGGGTCGGTGTTTAATGTAGCTACAACAACAGGAACAGATCCTGCGGGAAATTCTGTGATAGATTTGTCAGATGATCCTACGGACTCAACTGATAATGATCCTGACAACGATGGTGATCCAGATGACCCAACAGAAACGCCTTTGCCAACAGTGGGTAAAATAGGTTTAGAAAAAGTAGGCGTATTTGTAGATGCTAATAATGATGGATTTGCACAGGTTGGAGAAACAATAACATATTCATTTGAAGTATGTAATACAGGAAACATTACATTAATTAATGTTACAGTTTCTGATCCATTGATAACAATAACAGGAGGTCCAATAACAATGTTGGTTCCTGGTGCATGTAATACAACAACCTTCAGTGGTATATATACATTAACACAAGCCGATGTTAATGCTGGCGAAGTCATCAATACTGCAACAACAACTGCAGAAGATCCTAATGGTGATCCAATAGTGGATACTTCAGATGATCCTACAGATGCGACTAACATAGACCCTAATGCGGATGGAGAACCAGATGATCCTACTGTTACTGACTTTTCTATTATAGGTAATATAAGTTTGGAAAAAGAAGGTACTTGGATAGATGGAGATTCAGATGGCACAGTCGATGCAGGAGAGACAATAAACTATACTTTTGAAGTATGTAATATAGGTAACGTTGATTTGACTAATGTTACCGTTACAGATCCATTAGTGACAGTGAGTGGGGGTGCAATCGGTTTAGTAGTAGGCGCCTGTGATGCGACTACATATACAGCAACCTATACAATTACTCAAGCGGATATAGATGCTGGCGAAGTTGTCAATGTCGCGATAACAACAGGAGAAGATCCTAATGGTGACCCAGTGACGGATACTTCAGATGACCCTACGGATGCA
The DNA here is from genome assembly GCA_023300835.1 of Saprospiraceae bacterium. Classification (GTDB taxonomy): domain Bacteria; phylum Bacteroidota; class Bacteroidia; order Chitinophagales; family Saprospiraceae; genus RFSX01. The sequence continues at coordinate 1,187 of JALZVB010000115.1, forward strand.
ACAGATATAGATCCCAATGGCGATGGAGAACCAGATGACCCTACAGTTATTCCATTAGAGGATGACGCTAAAATAGAATTAGAAAAGACAGGAACTTGGGCAGATGTCAATGGAGATGGATTTGCTAATGTAGGTGAGCTTATCAACTATACATTCGAAGTATGTAATACAGGAAATGTGACATTGACCAATGTCACAATAACCGATCCTCTAGTTGTAATTAGTGGAACGCCTATTTCGACTTTAGCAGTAGGGACTTGTAATACTACAGCATTTACAGCTAGCTACGCATTAACTTTAGCTGATCTAAATGCTGGTATGGTTACAAATGTGGCCACAACAACAGCTACTGACCCAAGTGGTAATACTGTAACAGATACGTCAGATGATCCGACAGATGCTACAGATGTAGATCCTAATGGCGACGGCGATCCAGATGATCCTACGGTAACACCATTCATACAGAACAGAAGTATAAGTCTAGAGAAAACTGGACTCTTTGTAGATCAGAATAATGATGGTTTGGCTCAAGTTGGAGAAACCATCAATTATAGTTTTGAAGTATGTAATACTGGTAATGTAACCTTAACAGATATTGCTATCAATGATCCATTAGTAACGGTAACAGGTGGATCAATGACAATGCTTATGCCAGGTGCTTGTAATACAACAACTTTCAGTGGGGTATATACATTGACACAAGCAGATATAAATGTTGGATCTGTACTCAATACAGCAACAACCACAGGAACAGATCCTAATGGTGATCCTGTAACAGATACATCAGATGATCCAACAGATGCTGCCGACATAGATCCTAACGGAGATGGAGAACCAGATGATCCAACGGTAACTGACTTAGGTACAGAAGGAATGATCGGTCTTGAAAAAGTAGGTACATGGATAGACGCAGATTCTGATGGTGTAGTTGAAGTGGGCGAACCGATCAATTATACATTTGAAGTATGTAACACAGGTAATGTTGACTTGACTAATGTGATGGTAACAGATCCATTGGTTACCGTAAGTGGCGGTACTATTAATTTAGCTGTGGGTGCATGTGATGCAACAACCTATACGGCCGTATACATATTGACACAAACAGATATAGATGCTGGAGAAGTTATTAATATAGCTACAGCGACAGGAGATGATCCTAATGGTGATGCTGTAACAGATACATCAGATGATCCGACAGATGCCACTGACACAGATCCAAATGGCGATGGCGAGCCGGATGATCCTACAGTTACACCATTGGATAATGATGGTATGATAGAACTAGAAAAAACGGGTACTTGGGTAGATGGTAATGGAGAAGGCTTTGCTAATGTAGGCGAGGTTATCAATTATGCATTTACAGTATGTAATACAGGAAATGTGACTTTGACTAATGTTGTTGTTACAGATCCACTTGTTACAGTAAGTGGAATTCCTATTACTACACTTGCAGTAGGTGCTTGTAATAGCACAACATATACGGCTAGTTATACATTAACATTAGCAGATATAAATGCTGGAATGGTGACCAATGTGGCAATTGCTACAGGTACAGATCCAAGTGGAGATCCCGTAACAGATACCTCAGATGATCCTACAGATACAACAGACGTTGATCCTAATGGAGATGGAGAACCGGATGATCCGACTGTAACTACATTCCCACAGGAAGGCACAATAGGTTTGGAGAAAACAGGTCTTTTTGTAGATGAAAATAATGACGGATTAGCACAAGTCGGAGAGACTATTAATTACAGTTTTGAAGTATGTAATACAGGTACGGTAACGTTAACTGGAATCACAGTTACAGATCCATTAGTTATAGTTGCAGGAGGACCAGTAGCCATGTTATTGCCTGGGTTATGTAATGCGACTACATTCACTGGCATATATACATTGACACAACAAGATATTAATTCAGGTTCTGTTCTTAATACAGCAACAGCAACGGGTAATGACCCAAGTGGTAACCCCGTAACAGATACGTCAGATGATCCTATGGATGCAACAGATGTAGATCCTGATGGTGACGGTGAACCAGATGATCCTACAGTAACTGACTTAGGTACCTTAGGTGTAATAAGTTTAGAAAAAACGGGTACATGGGTAGATGGTGATGGCGACGGAATTGTTGAAATAGGAGAGTCTATCAATTATACATTTGATGTATGTAATACAGGAAATGTAGACTTGACTAATATTACAGTAACAGATCCTTTAGTAACAGTAAGTGGAGGGCCTATTGACTTGATAGTAGATGCTTGTGAGAGTACTGCATTTACTGCGACGTATTTAATTACACAACAAGATATTAATAACGGAGAAGTCATAAATACGGCTACAGCAACGGGTACTGACCCAAGTGGTGGCTCAGTTATAGATACATCAGATGATCCTACGGATGCAACAAACATAGATCCTAACGGTGACGGTGAACCAGATGATCCGACGGTAACAATGTTAGATACAGAGGGAGTCATAAGTTTAGAAAAAACGGGAACATGGATTGATCTCAATTCTGACGGAAGTGCCCAAGTAGGTGAATTAATTAATTATTCATTTACTGTATGTAACACAGGTGTGGTTACACTTACCTCAGTTAGTGTTTCTGATCCATTAATTACAGTCAATGGGAATCCTATAGCTGTAATGAATCCAGGTGACTGTAATTCTACGACCTTTACAGGTTCGTATACATTGCAGCAATCTGACTTAGATGCAGGAATGGTTAACAACACGGCAACAACTACAGGAACAGATCCACGAGGAAATTCAGTAACAGATACATCAGATGATCCTACGGATACCATGAATATGGATCCAGATAATGATGGTGAGCCAGATGATCCGACGATCACCGCTTTCTTTCAGTCACCTAAAATTGAATTGACTAAAATAGGTGTTTATAATGATCTTGATTTTGATGGTCTGGCTCAAGTAGGAGAAACCATAACTTATAATTTTGAAGTATGTAATACAGGAACAATCACACTTACGGATGTAACTATTACTGATCCACTGATAACAGTAAACGGTGGTCCATTGGTAATTCTTTATCCTGGGGTATGTAACACAACTAGTTTTACAGGAACATACGCTTTGACGCAACAAGACATAGATGCTGGACAAGTATTGAATGTTGCAACAGCAACGGGCTCTCTTCAGGATGGAAGTACAGTAATAGATACTTCAGATGATCCGTCAGATATAAGAAATATTGATCCAGATAATGATGGTGATCCAGATGATCCAACGGTTACTACTTTCAATCAAGAAGGAGATATTAGTCTTGAGAAAGAAGGGATATGGGTAGATACTGATCTTGATGGTGTTGTAGAAGCTGGTGAACAATTATCATATATTTTCAATATATGTAACACAGGAAATGTATCATTGTCTAATGTAACCGTAAGTGATCCACTTGTAATTGTAAGTGGTTCTGCTATTGCTACATTGGCTCCAGGAACATGTAATGCAACGACATATACAGCATCGTACATATTGACGCAAGCAGATATAGATGCAGGAATATTTGAAAATATAGCTACAGCTTCAGGTACAGATCCTGATGGTTTAACAGTGACAGATACGTCTGACGATCCTACGGATACAACTAATGATGATCCAGATAATGATGGTGATCCTGATGATCCTACAATATTGACACTAGATCCAGATCCTAGTATTGGATTAGAAAAGACTGGAATATTCAATGATCTTAACACTGATGGGCTACCGCAGGTAGGAGAAACAATTACGTATGCATTCAATGTATGTAACACAGGTAATGTTACACTTACTAATGTAACTGTAAGTGATCCACTGGTAACAGTTAATGGTGGTCCAGTAAGTTCATTGTCACCAGGCCAATGTGATGCCTTGACATTCTCAGGTGTTTATACATTAACACTGGCTGATATTAACTTAGGTACGGTAACCAATATAGCTACAACAACGGGTGATGATCCTACAGGTAATGCTACAACAGATACATCAGATGACCCTACGGATACAACTAACGATGATCCTAATGGTGATGGGGAACCAGATGATCCTACTATAACGCCTCTTATGGATGCTGGTATGGTAAGTTTAGAGAAAACGGGAACATGGGTAGATACAGATGCTGATGGCGTCATGGAAGTAGGCGAGACAATTGTTTATGTCTTCAATGTATGTAACACAGGTAATGTTAGTTTGATTAATCTAGTTGTAAGTGATCCGACGATCATGGTGAATGGCAGTGCTATTCCTAATCTTGATCCAGGACAGTGCGATGCTACAACATACTCTGGTGCACATGTACTGACACAAGCTGATTTCGATAATGGTAGGTATAGCAATATTGCAATGGTAACTGGAACGGACCCTATGGGGAATAATATAACAGATACATCAGATGATCCGACAGATCCGACTAATGATGATCCTAATCTTGACGGAGAACCAGATGACCCTACAGTATTAGTGATTAACCAAGATCCGCAGATTTCTCTAGAGAAAACAGCTCTATTTATAGATGCTAATACTGATGGTGTTGCTCAGCCAGGTGAAACATTGACTTATAGTTTCAATGTATGTAACACAGGTAATGTTACATTAACTGATGTGGAATTAACGGATGCATTGGTAGCTGTGACAGGTGGTCCAATCGCAACATTACCAGTAGGAGGTTGTAATACAACGACGTTTACAGCGACATACATACTGACACAGGCAGATATTAATTTAGGTTCAGTGACCAATACAGCAATTGCTACGGGAACTGATCCCGAAGGAGAGACAGTAAGTGATACCTCAGATGATCCGACAGATAGTACTAATGATGATCCAGACAATGATGGAGAACCAGATGATCCTACTGTTACGACATTTGGACTGGAAGGAACGATTGGTTTAGAAAAAGAAAGTACTTGGGTAGATATGAATCAAAACGCCGTCGCTGACGCAGGTGATAGAATTGATTATACATTCAATGTATGTAACACAGGTAATGTAGATCTGACTAATATTACAATTGCTGATCCATTAGTTACTGTAACTGGTGGACCTATAGATCTGATAGTAGGAACTTGTGATGCAACGACTTTCGCTGCACAATACACGATTACTCAGCAAGATGTTGATGATAGTATGGTTGTCAATACAGCGACAGCGACAGGAACGGATCCTATGGGTAATCCAGTTATGGATGACTCTGATGATCCTATGGACACTACCAATAATGATACTAATAATGATGGCGAACCAGATGACCCTACCATTACTTTATTTGATAGCAACCCGAGAATAAGTATTGAGAAAACAAGTCTTCTTATTGATACCAATACTGATGGTATTACACAGGCAGGAGAAACAATTGATTACACATTCAATGTATGTAACACCGGTAATGTTACCTTGACTAATGTATATGTTAACGATCCATTGGTAGCTGTAACAGGTGGTCCATTGTTGTCAATAGCACCAGGTACTTGTGATGCCGTAACATTTACAGCGACTTACATATTGACGCAAGCTGATATAAATATGGGTGGTGTAACCAATACGGCAACGGCGACAGGTACAACACCTATGGGTACTTTAGTAAACGATGACTCTGATGATCCAGCAGATTTAGCTGATATTGATAATAATAACGATGGTGATCCAGATGATCCTACGGTAACAACATTTGCACAGTATGTAGATCTAGGCTTTACTAAAACATTGGCTGCTGGCCAAACTGAATTCGTAGAAGCAGGTGATCTTGTAATATTTGACTTGACAGTAGTCAATCTTGGTACATTATCTACAGATAACATTGAAGTAACGGATTACATACCTAATGGCTTGAGTTTTGTTGTTGCGGATAATGCAGACTGGGTTCTCAATGGTGGGACAGGTTACGCTGAAGCAACACTAAGTGTACAAAACGGATTATTACCTGCAGGTGGCTTAGCGCCAAATGAAGAAGTAACAATCTCTATTGTATTTATGGTAAATCAGAATGCACCAGGATCAGCAGTAATTGATAACGTTGCTGGAATCACAAGCCAGACAAATCTTGATGGCGACGCTATAGATGATCTTGTTACTACAAATAATGAGGATAACGAAAAAATTATAATCTCATATACTGACTTAACACTTGAGAAAACATTGACTTCGAGTTCAGTTAACCCAGGAGACTTAATTACATTCGATATCACAGTTACTAATAATGGATCAAAAACAACCAGTGGTATTTATATAACTGATGCATATCCAATATATATGACATTGGCAGATAATAACTGGCTACAAGGTACAATTCCTAATACAGCAACATTGACCGATATTGTGAATCTTGCGCCTGGAGAATCTAAGACGTATCCTATCAACTTACAATTGAGTATGTATACCCCAGGAATGATGATGACCAATCATGCTGAGATCACTATGATTTTTGATGATAACGGTGACTTACTTGATGATCTTAATCCAAGTGATAATACAGATAGTGCAGATATTTCTGTAGCTAATTTACTGATCTATGACGTTGAGGTAATTAAACAATATAGTGCTAATACACCTTATCCACATGTATTTGGATCTATAGTAGAATTTGAATTACTAGTAAGAAATGCAGGGAATGGACCTATTGAGAATGTAGTTCTAGAAGATGTATTAGGTAATGGTTATAATTTC
>JALZVB010000116.1 GCA_023300835.1 Saprospiraceae bacterium
TTTTTTAAGCTTCCGCCAAAGATGATAGATCCTAGCGAACTTAAAAAACGTAAAAACCATAGATTCTTTAAGAAAATGAAACTGCTGATCATTGATGAAATCTCAATGGTAAGAGCAGATGTGATGGACGTTATAGATCGTTTTCTACGTATAAATATTGAAAAAGATCTCCCTTTTGGTGGCGTTCAATTGGTTGTTTTCGGCGATTTGTTTCAATTACCACCAGTCGTATCTAGTCCTTTTGAGAAACAGGTTTTAGCGGAACGGTATGAATGTCCCTACTTCTTTGCGTCTCATGTTGTCCAGAATGACATCGAGTTGCGGATGATAGAACTCAATACTGTTTTCAGGCAAAAAGAAAGAAGATTTATTAATCTGTTAGATAGTATCCGAACCAAGTCATTTGATTACGATGATCTAGAAGATATCAATCAACGACATGTCCCACAACATCCTGATGAGGAAGCAGAACTCGGCATCACATTGTGTAGTACCAATGCTACTGTCAACCGCATAAACAACGAGCAACTCAATAAATTACTGTCGACTAACTATGAGTTTAAAGGTAAAATAGATGGGAGATTCAAGTCCAACTTATGCCCCGCAGAAGAGAACTTATGGTTAAAAGTAGGCGCTCAGGTTATGTTTGTTAAAAATGACCCAGAGGGCAGATTTGTTAACGGTACACTAGGAAAGATCCTTACGTTATCTTACACCAAGATCAGGGTAGAAATAATAGAAAGAGGTCAAGCAAAAACCATTATAGTAGAAAGAGTGGAATGGGAAATGCTCAATTATGAAGTAGATCAGACAGATATAGAGAAATTCAAAACAACCGTCATAGGTACATTCAATCAGTTTCCTTTGAAATTAGCATGGGCTATTACTATACATAAGTCGCAAGGAAAAACCTTTGACAGAGTTACTATTGACCTAGGCCGTGGCGCATTTGATTTTGGTCAAACCTATGTCGCACTCAGTAGATGCCGGACTAGAGAAGGCATTTTCCTTAAGAAACCGATTACGCCTAGGGATATAATTGTAGACCCTGTGGTTGTTGATTATTACGAAAATAAGTTGAGGAGATGGTAAAAAAGCACAATAAGTTAAAGTATATAATGGCTGTTCATAGGATAAACCTAATGTTTTGATTCTGTCAAAAGTTAATATGTCAAAATAATCCTTGGAAGTACTATCTTTAGAATCAATTAATTAAATTTGACCTTAAACATAAAGTATATGGCAAAGTCTAGAAAGAAAAGAAGAGAAGAAATACAAACTAAGAAGCAGGAAAAGCAGTTTTTTATGATCTCTGGAATCATAACAGTGGTTCTTCTTATCATAGTTTATTTTGTTTTTATGAGAAGTAGTTAAATTAGACCATGAAATTAAGTTTAGATCTTGCCGTAGCTTCTAGGCAAGAGTGGTTAGATGCCGTGATGAGTGATTTTCCGAGCTTTTTACAAGATCATGCAGACTGCGAGAGAAAAGCATCTGCTATGGCTATGAGTTTTGTAGCCAAATATCCAGATAGAAAAGAAATTTTACCTGATCTCATAGATACGGGAATAGAAGAGTTAGAGCATTTTAAGCTGGTCTACGACCTAATGGTTAAACACAATATACCATTGAGGCACTCTATTGGTGAAGATCTATATGTAAAACAACTTATTAAGATGTGTCACTCTGGCAGGGAAGAAAGATTCATGGATAGACTTCTTATTGCTTCTGTATTAGAAACTAGAGGTGCCGAGAGATTTCGCATGGTTGCTGAGGCTCAGACGGATGTAGATATGCAGAAGTTCTATAAGATGCTATGGGTATCTGAAGCTAAACACGGTCATATATTCGTAAAAATGGCACTGACTTACTTTCCTAAAGAACCCGTTTATGACAGGTTACAATGGTGGATAGATAAAGAAGGAGAAATTATAGATAAATTAGAAATACGGCCGGCTTTGCACTAAGCGCAGCATTGTTAGGATACTTTCCAATCTGAGGCAATATCATACTTACGTAACTCAATTAGATTTTCCTTTAAATCCCATTGATTATTAAGCCCTAGCGTTTCAAACAAGAAATCAATGCCTTCACTGATAACAACATCACTGTATAGCTCATCATTATTAATAAAATGGAGGGCTTTCATGAATGTAAAAGCATTGAACCAGACGTAAAAGTGTTTTACAACTGTATCCGGTTTACTGTTTTTTATAAGTTTATTTATCTCATTTACGGCATTTATACTTTTTAGAAAGTCAGCGAAGACGTTATTATGCTTAGAGATATAATCCTCTGAAATATTAATACCTTCCGTCAATAGTGGAACGTTATCCGTAAATTCTTTAAGTAACACAAATGCAGAAGGTGCATAAGTCTTAAGCTCTTCCTCATCTCTTTTATTATATTCAGCAATTGCTTTTCCAGTTCCAAATGGCACACGATGAGAAGTCCGAGATGACGGAAACACCTTAGTCGTATTGACTTCTCCTAGAGTCTGCTTTTTAGAATATTTATGAAGAAAGTAAAAATCTTCTCCTGCCTGTCGCTTTACCATACCGCCTTCCTTGGCATAAGCCTCACTTCTTACAGCCATGGCACTACCTACTGTCTGATAAGCAAATGGTAAATTGAGAAGTCTCTGCATATTGATAAAATAACGCAAATGCAGTTCATAATTAATAATAGCAGAACTATCTAGCGGATGCTCATATGCAATACTACATGCTTCTTTAGTTTTATTCGTTTTGAAGAAATCAGCGATTTCTATCAAGTAATTGTTGGCTACTGTTGTATCTGCATCTAAATTTATAATTATACCATTCTGGTTATTCTCATAGAAATGTATAAAAGCGGTGTCCATTAACCATTTTCTTGCTACACCTACGCCATATTCCTTAGTTAGAAATACCTGATAATAGGTGTTGAACCTCAACGCAGGTAAGTCAAGCGAATCATATTTAGCTTTTAATTTATCATATACAGCTTTAGATTTATTGACGACCTGGACATCAGCAACTTCATTATGATTAATGAGAATGATGATATTACAAGACAATGAATCCAAATCCATATAAAGTAAACTCTGCAATGTATTATCAACGACAATGAAATCCTCATCATAACATGGAATCACAACAGTGATATCACAACCAAACTTGATATGCTTAGATCTTTGATCAAGATTGTTTCTTTGAATGTATTTCTGTAGATATTTGATAACTTGGTGTTTGTATTATGGTATTGAAAGAAGCAATAATTCCTATCTCCTATTTTGGCCCTTGTTTACACTATGTAATGATGTGTAAACTTGATACTAAGGTCGAATATCATGAAAATTATCAAAAAAGAAGCTATCGCAACAGAATGCGTATTATGAGCCCAAGCGGTCCACTTCTGCTAACAGTTCCATTAGGAAAAGGTAAACACCAACAACTTCCTATATCACAAGTCAAGATTGCCTATGATGAACCTTGGCAACATCAGCATCTTAAGAGTATAAAATCATGCTATGGTTCATCTCCATACTATGAGTATTACTACGAAGAACTCGAAGAACTATTGTTGCGTAAATTTGATTTGCTAATCGAATTATACGAAGCATGTTCCGCATTTATAGTAAAACACATTGGTATAGAAATTTCAGAAAAGACAATAGACTATCTCAAGTCATCACATGATATGTATGATTTAAGAAAATCAAAATCTAATCATGATGCCATATTCACTGAATACGAACAAGTATTCTCTCCTACCCTAGGATTTATAAGTAATCTGAGTATTCTGGATCTCTTATTTAACCTAGGTCCAGAAACAAAACTATATCTTAACTCACAAGACATTACTTTTTGAATTTTAGGTTGTCTAAATAGTAATCAAGCGACATATGAATAAACTCATCGATAAAGAAATTGAAGGATTAAAGGAGAAGTTGGAGCTATCTGTAGGCTCTCTTCAGGATATCACCAAACTCATTAATCATTCAGATTTAGAGAATATTGTAGGTGATATTAAGAATAGAATTCATGATCCATATATGTTTGTTATTGTGGGCGAAGTAAAGGCTGGAAAGTCTAGTTTTATAAATGCTCTACTTGATGCCGACAGAGAAATATGCAAGGTTGCTCCTTCTCCTATGACAGACACGATACAACAGATTGTATACGGCGAGAAAGATACATTCACTGATATAAACCCTTATCTCAAAAGGATAACAAGCCCCGTCGAAATACTAAAAGAAATAGCTATAGTTGATACGCCTGGAACAAATACAATTATTGACCACCACCAGGAGATAACAGAAAGGTTTATACCCGCATCAGATTTGATTGTTTTTGTATTTGAATCTAAGAACCCTTATCGTCAATCTGCTTGGGACTTTTTTAAATATATAAAAGAAGAGTGGAGAAAGAAGATCATTTTTGTACTACAACAGAAAGATCTTATGGTACCCGCTGACCTCATCATAAACACAGCAGGCGTAAGAGAATATGCACTCAAGCAGGGCATCCCAGAACCAAAAGTATTTCCAGTCTCAGCACTTATGGAACTCAATGGGGATAAAGAAAACAGTGGTTTTATAGATGTGAGAAAATACATTTACGACAATATAACCGGCGGGAAAGCCCCTTTCTTAAAGATTCTAAATAACGCTGATACGGCGATTAACATTAATGACAAAATATATAAAGGCGTTCTCATAAGAAAGAAACAGTATGAAGCAGACAAGGGTTTCAGAGATGATATAGAAGAAACACTTGATCACCAAGAACAGAAAACCCAACGTCAAATAAATATACTCGTAGAGAATCTATTAGCTTCTTATGATAGAATTACAAATAAGAAGAAAGAAGAAATTACAAAAGGAATCGGATTTGTAAGCCTAATAAGCAGATCATTCAAGTCAACTTTTTCTGGTGGACAATCACCTAAAGACTGGTTGGGAGGTCTTACCAAATCATTAGAAACTGAACTTAATGATGAGTTTACAGATAGACTCAATGAAGGCGTTGTCGATATTGCCGAGAGTATACAAGACATGGGTAAGCTGATAGATTCTAAGATCAAGAACAGTGAAACAATACTCAAAGACAATCACGAGATTTTTTCAGATATAGCAGAGCGACGAGCTTCAGTACTTAAGGATCTGCAAAGTGCTTTTGCTGGTTTTCTAAAAAGGTCAGAGAACTTTTATGATACAGAGATATTACAAGGTAGCGGTGGATTAGCTCCTAATATCGCTAAAGGTGGCGGTATCGCCATTGTAGGTATCATATTGACTACTCTTACCAATTCTATGGTCTTAGACCTTACAGGAGGGATCTTCACAGCCATTGGATTCATATTCGCTGGTGTTACAATAGGCATCAACAAGTCCAAAATTCTAAAAGGTTATAAAACTGAAGTAGAAAAAGGCAGACTAAGAATCAAAGATGAAGTAACCCAAAAGCTAATCGCTTATACGGCTAAAATCAAAACCCGAATTAATGACAATTTTCACAAGTTTGACAAATTGCTACAAGACGAGAAAGGAACACTAGAGCATCTAGATTCTGAACAAAAAAGAATATTACAAGATATAACTGATGTGAAGAAAGAGATACAGAGTAAGATGGTTGTTTAGTACTGGTTAACTTTATTGTATCATCCTTTTATAGCTCTGAACTCTTCTGTATTTCTTATGTTGGCTAAAGATGAGTCTAATATTAATAGAAGAAAACATACAATGAAATTAGAAGCTCCCGAGTAGAGATATGTTAATCCAAACGTTTTTACTATTGACTTAGCGTTGCATTTTCATACAACGCCATATTATCAAGCATATACTCTAGTATAGGTCTACATTTATCTTTACAAGCTGGGTAGAATGTCTTATGCTGTCTTTCTTCATTCTTCGATGAGTTTCCCCACCAAAATTCTGCAATAGCAATAGGTTTTAACTTGTGCTTAAAAGCAAACTCGAGCAATTTAGGTGCTGCACATTCACCTGCAGCTGAAGGCGGGTTGCCATGTGATGAAGCTTTGAATATATCCAAGACACTTTTAGATTCACCATGGCTATTCAGAAATATATAATTTTCAAAAAGCCAATTCTGTAAATCTAATGATTTGAGCTTTCTTTTCTCCAATAATCCTTGCCGTTCACTCTCACTTACAGCAGTTGTTATATGCTGGCCCATTTCTGTCAGAGCAGTCATGCCTTTAGTAAAGTAATAATCATCAGTAGAGTCGTCGAATACAGAAGGAATGAATTTGTTACAGTTTGAAATGCCCATTAACTTACCAGACACTGTTCCTATATATGCTAATGCCTTTTTGTCCGTTTCAATAACCAATACTCCAAACATCTTTCCTTTATGTATACTAAAGTCATGTTCCCATGACATGGATTCTAATTTGAGAAACTCTTGGAACTCTTGCGACGCAATTTGGGCTATTTCTGGAATATCTAAAGAGAATGGATTGTTGAGTTTTAATGGGATATTAATCTCAGAAAAGTCCGACTTGAAATTAAATAAGTACTGTTTTTCCAAAGTTGACAATCTTAAAGTTATAAAAACTAAGCTTTATTGATAAAGTTGTCCAATTTAGCACCAGTGGTCTGTTGAATTTTATTTTTCATAAAAGGTGTCCATCCTATCAAATACCCTGGTAATCCTAGTGCTTGTCGAGACCACTTCCATAAGTCAAAAGTATCTGTATGTTCAATAATTTTCCCTCCTTTGAACTTGAAATTAGCTTTTACGCTATTTACTACTTTTCTTTTTTTATCACCGTATCATATTCTGCTTTCCAATTTGCATGACCGCTGTTATCAGAAGCCTCTATACTACCAAAAGTAATTTTTGTATCATTCGACTTTTGAGAAAGTAACATCTTCCACATATTAACAGCTCTATCTCCATGTAACTCTCCGAATGCGGGGTCTTGAAATACAATTTCTGCATGATAACAATCCATCATAGCACTAACATTACCCTGAGCAAAAGAGGTGTAAAATTTTTCTATTAATTCTGTCGTGTTCATGTACGCTTATTATTAGGGATGCCATTAACTCTGAGTATAAAAACTAAAAAAGCGGATACATGTAAAATGTACCCGCTTTTTTATAATTAACTTAGACCTTATAATTTTACAAAAGTCTTTGTAACTCTTGAATCTTTAAGGTTAAGTTTTATGTAGTAGTAACCTGCATTAAGGTCAGTAATATCTATTTCTGATAATTGATTTGATACTACCAAGTGCCTAATAACTTGACCATACGAATTATATATGGTAGCTGTTGTAGGTTGCGTAAATGGTCTATCAGCTTTAAGAACCATTGATTCTGCGGCAGGATTAGGATACGAACTGAAGTCTGTAGCATAATCATCAATAAGAGCTGGTGTTACATCAACACAGTTATCAGCTAAGTTTAATTCTATAGCATTTGATAATGCATAATTACCAGCAAGCTCATTCATATTGTTACCTACAACCATATTTTCTAATTGCCCCGTGTAACTTACATGATATACAAATGAAGTTCCAATCAACATATTGTCTAAGTTGAATGGTACTGATGCAGGTATTGAAAGTATCGAACCATTAACATCTGTTACAACCCA
>JALZVB010000117.1 GCA_023300835.1 Saprospiraceae bacterium
ATATCCAAAAAAATTAAAAAGCCTCAACTTAAAAAAAACACCCCAATATAATGGAGTGCTTAAAGGTATTAAAGGCCAGTACCTCATTTTTGAAGATGAAACTGTTTTTAATGTGAGGAGTAATGAGGGGTTTGTGATAGCGTTAATAATATGTTAATTTTTTTTTGTATCTTAGCATATCCCAGGAGAGCATCCCCAAAGGCAATACTGCAAGTGCTAAAAACTCCTAAAAATATAGTGCGTTTTTTTAATAAATATTTCATTATGAAAAAACATTTTTATCTTTCTTTATTCTTTATTCAACTTTAATTTTGTTTGGTCAGAATCATGACCAGTATATTGTTGAGCTTAAGGAAAATTCAGCTCTTGGAACAATACAAAAAACCAATAATTCAGATGGAACCATTAATATTTCAACTAGTGTTCCAGAATTTTCTGCTTTGGTGAACACCAAAAGTGTATATTCACTAGAAAAAGCATTCCCTACATCTGTAACACCCAGATTACAACGTGTTTATTTAATGAAAATAGATAAAACAAGTAATGTTTCTGATTTTACTAATAGTACAGACTTAGCTAATTTTGTTTTAGATTCTCAAGATGATGTTTTAATACCAGACGAATTGAGGACTACTGCGCCAGTAAGTAATCCTGTAGATTTTCCTAATGATTATATAGACGTAATTACTGGAGTGGATAATACGTCATTAGACATTATTAAGGCTCCACTAGCCTGGACAATCACAACTGGGGATCCTAGTATTTTAGTTGGAGTAGCAGATTCGAGTTTTAAGATGGATCATTACGACTTAGAAGGGCAGATTATTGATAATATTATAGTTAATCCAAATACTATTTCTCACGGTACAGGAAGTGCGGGCAAGATTGCGGCTATTACTGATAATGATCTAGGGATTGCGAGTTTAGCCCATAATTTAAAAATGGTAGGTGCTACTTGCGGCGCTGGAGCAATGGGTTTAATAGATGGTATGTTAGAGTTATCTCAATATCCAGGAGTTAGAGTTATTAACTGCAGTTTTGCCATACCAGATGGACACTGGTCAATTCCATACTTAACTGAAGTAATGGAGGAGATTAAAGCGATTAGTGATGTTCTAATTGTTGCTGGTGCAGGTAATAGTAATCCAAACCCTAATTTGTACCATTATCCAGCCTCATATGATAATGCGATTTCAGTAACTAGTGTCGGACATCGTTATCCAATTGGTTTTTTTCATAACTTGTTACAACCGGATGGCACAAGGTTTTGGACAGATTCTTGGGAGGATTGTCATTATGAAAGACCAGCTTTTAGTCAAGGTGGTCATATTCGTAATGATAAAGTAAATGTAACTTCACCAGGGTATTTAGTTACAACGATAACAGATAAAGATGGTTATCCTCAGGGGTATGGTATTTTTAATGGTACATCTGGAGCGACTAATTTTGTTTCGGCATTAGCTGGGCTTGTTTTTTCTGTTAATCCAGCACTTACTGCAACTGAAGTTAAAAATATTATAGAAACTACAGCAGATGATATTTATCACATTCCATATAATCAAGATTTTATTGGTCAATTAGGTACTGGTCGAATTAACGCTTATGCAGCAGTTAAAAAAGCAGAATGTACTTTAAATCCTAATGGTGGTTTAGACTTAGCTATGCAGGATGCCAAGTTAGATAGTTTTGAAGAGCCATTTACAGAAACAGATGTGTTATGGCAAAGTGAGGATATATGGGTGCGTAATGAAAATGATGGTACATATATAAAGGATCATCAAAATCCTGAGTATAGTGCCATTAATCCTAATTATGTGTACGTAAGAGTGACCAATAACAGTTGTGAAACATCTACAGGTAACGAACAAATGAAGTTATACTGGTCTAAAGCCAATACATCCTTGCAGTGGCCACTTCATTGGGATGGTTCATTAACAATACCAGATCCGGTAACCAATCAAGATGTTTTAATGGGTAATGAGATAGGTACATTGAATATCCCTGTGTTAGAACCAGGTCAATCTAAAATAATAGAATATCCTTGGATGGTGCCTAATCCAGAAGATTATATCAATATTAATGAAAATCCTTGGCACTTTTGTTTATTGGCACGTATGGTATCTCCCTTAGATTCTATGACTGTTACAGAAGGAACGAGTGTTTGGCAAAATACTAGAAAGAATAATAATATTGCGTGGAAAAACACAAGCGTTGTCGATATTCTTCCAGATACTACTCCTTCCCCTGCAACATTAACAGGAGCAGCAGTAGCAATTGGTAATCCATTTACCTCTTCAAAGTCATATCGTTTAGAATTAATTAAAGAAGATAATGAGACAGGCAAAGCACTTTATGAAGAAGCTGAAATATCTATTACTATGGATGATGTTGTTTTTAATGGATGGCAACAAGGTGGTAATGTAAAGTCTCAACTAGAAAATACTAAAGCAGACAAAACTAAAATTGTGTTAGATAATAATGCTGTTTTAGATAACATATCACTTCCGCCTAACGCGATTGCTACGGTCTATTTGCAATTTAATTTTCTAACTAAAAAAAGCACATCAAAACAAAAATTCACTTATCATTTAATTCAAAGAGATGTGGCGACTAATGAGGTTATTGGGGGCGAAACTTTCGTGGTGAATAAGTTGTTTCAAAACAGCTTCTTGGCAGATGCTGGTAGTGACGAAGAAATTGAAAAAAATGAATCAATTACTTTGTCTGGAAATGGTATGAGTAATGCAGTGTACAACTGGTATGACGAGGAAGGAAACCTTATTTATACGGGTAAAGATATGACAGTTTCTCCAGAATTCACTGAGAAATATAAACTAGAAATCATTAGTGAAATAGATGGATTTAAAGATTATGACGAGGTTGAAGTTAAAGTAAATCCTTATAAGTTAGAGAGTTTAGTGCCAAATCCTGTTGTCTCGTTACTTACTGTAAATTATATCGCAGACGAAGCTTCTTCAGGTTATATTATGCTAATAGATACAAACACGGGGTCTTCTAATAATTATATCATAGACCCACAAGAAACCACTATTTCTATAGATGTTTCAAATTATGCTACGGGGAACTATGCAGCGACATTAGTTTGTAATGGAGAGGTGCAAGAATCTAAATCTTTTGTTAAACAATAAAAATAGAATAAAATGAGAAATTTAATAGTAGTACTGATGTCCTTCTGGAGCATTTATCAAGTCACAGCGCAAGATCCTCAGCTTTTCGAAAACGATTGGTTTTTACAGAAGGTGATTATTAATG
>JALZVB010000118.1 GCA_023300835.1 Saprospiraceae bacterium
ATGAAGAAATCAGTGGCTTATCTGACACCATTTATAGAAGCAGAAAAAGACAGCGCTAAGTCAAGCTCTAAAGGAAAGATACTTCTAGCCACTGTCAAAGGTGATGTCCATGATATCGGAAAGAATATTGTAGGTGTTGTATTGGCCTGTAATAATTATGATATTGTTGATCTAGGTGTAATGGTATCAGCAGAAAAGATAATAAGCACCGCTATACAAGAGAAGGTTGATATCATAGGATTAAGTGGTCTTATCACGCCATCGCTAGATGAAATGGTCTATGTAGCTCAAGAGCTAGAAAGACAGAATCTTAAGTTCCCATTATTGATAGGTGGGGCAACAACATCTAAGACGCATACAGCACTTAAAATAGAGCCTGAGTATTCATCTCCTGTTATACATGTATTGGATGCATCCAAAAGTGTCGGCGTATCTACTCTCCTACTGACAGAAGATACAGATGCTAAGGAGAAGTTTATTTCTGATACCAAAGCTGATTATGACAGACTCAGAATAGCTAGAGCTAATAAGAGTAGAGTTAAAAGAACTATTCCTATTGCCGTAGCAAGGGAACATAAGATAAAACTAGACTGGAGTACTTACAGACCAAGTAAGCCTAAGTTCCTAGGCGTTAAGTATTTTGATGATTACTCTATTGAAGAATTGTCTGCTTATATAGATTGGACACCGTTCTTCAGCAGTTGGCAATTGAAGGGTAAATACCCTGCGATCTTTGAAAATCCTATAGTAGGTGTAGAAGCTAAGAAACTATTCAATGATGCACAGAGCATGTTGCGTAGAATCATAGATGAGAAATGGTTGACTGCTAAAGCAGCTTTCGGACTATTCCCAGCTTCTTCTACCAATACAGATTCTATCTTATTAAAAGATAAAGACGGGAAACCATTCATGGATCTTATCCAGTTAAGACAGCAGATCAAGAAATCTGATGGGTTGAGTTATGGTTGTCTATCTGATTTTATAGCTCCTGATGGAAGTGGTATTGATGATTACATGGGTGCATTTGCCGTAACAACCGGTATAGGTATAGAGAAATGGGTAAAGCATTTCCAAGATGAACATGATGATTACTCAGCTATAATGCTCAAAGCATTGGCAGATAGATTAGCAGAAGCATTTGCAGAAAGGTTACATCAGAGAGTAAGAACAGAGTTCTGGGGTTATGCAGAAGAAGAGCAGATCAAGAATGAAGATCTTATAAGTGAAAACTATCAAGGTATAAGACCAGCTCCTGGCTACCCTGCCTGTCCTGAACATTCAGAGAAGACGAAGTTATTCCAACTCTTAGATGTACAGAATAACATTCAGATATCATTGACAGAATCATATGCGATGTATCCCGCTGCTGCTGTAAGTGGATGGTATTTCTCTCATCCTGATAGTAAGTACTTCGGTATAAGTACAATAGGAGATGATCAATTGACTGATTATGCTGACCGTAAAGGCATGAAGAAAGAAAGGATTGGTAAGCTATTAGGACATCTTATTAGCTAGGATCAATATTATATATGCAGTAATAGAAAAAGCAGAACCCTCAGGTTCTGCTTTTTTTGTGTTATACCTAATGAGTTTTAAGATGCCGTATAATATTTTAAAAATAAATTTATTTAGCTCAAGGCGAAAAACGCAGCCATAGTTATGAAAAGTATTTTTAGCGCAAACGTGGGCAAATTATGTTGAAGTATGTGGGGCATTCTGAAGCTCTGTTGGTATCAGTGTTCCACGTGGAACAATTTATTTTAAGAACAAGTATGTCTAAATCTTATTTCCATCTTCAGCAGCCTTCTTGGCTTGATACTCAGCCATTGTCATTCGTTTAACTGTAGTGGTACTAATCACACTATTTTTATCTACTGAAGAATCTTTTGACTTATCTAATGCGTCAACCATCTTCCCTAATTGCTCCAAAATTTCCAACTTACTCATATTAAGCTATGATAACAAATTGGAATCATTGTATAATATCTGAGGCTGTTGGTTAAGGTATTAACTGAAGAAACATTACTTCGTTTCTTAAATACTAGCACATTGATGTTAACTATATCTTTATGAATTTGACCTAATAATCCTAAACATCCAGGTGATCTAGATGAACTCATTACCACTGTATTTACAAATTCCCACCCCTCCGACGAGACTTTATTGATATTATTCTCTATAAAAAATGCTGTGTTTGCATGTGCTGACTTTCCTTTACTCTCGAAATTTTTATTAATAGGAACACATATATAAACGTAATTGTCCATACTTATTGACTGCTATTAGCTAAATTATAAGCTAACCAGTTGTTAAATAATATTAGAAACCTACATTAATTATAATGTTCCACGTGGAACAGAGAACTAAATGAATTAATAAAAGCCTTTTAAAATAACATAGACTTTAAGCATAACTTACTCATTTGTTCCACGTGGAACACTTCATATATATATTAAAACATATATCTGTTTTTCTATTAACTTTGTAGCATTTCTAACCAATAAGTTCTTAGATGCGATTACTTATAACATCATTGCTTTGTTTGCTTACGATAGCTCTTACAGCTCAAGTAGATAATTACAATCAGAATCCGTTCAGACAATTAGATACTGAACTTCCTACACCTAATGTCTATCGGAATGCAGCTGGTGCTCCTGGCCCTGAATACTGGCAACAGAAAGCTGACTACGATATGAAAATCACAATAGATGATGACAATCAAAAGTTGCATGGTGAGGAGACTATTACCTATCACAATCAATCTCCCGATGCTCTGACTTATATGTGGTTACAACTGGATCAGAATGTAAGAGCTAAAGATTCTCATAGTCATGATATCAGAACATCTGATATAGATAAGAAAGCCTCTATTGGTCAGTTGAAAAGAATGGATCCAGATTTCGATGGTGGATTTAAGATCGAAAAAGTTACTGATGCTAATGGCAATGATCTAATTTATATCATTAACAAAACAATGATGCGTATTAACTTGCCAAAAGCTATACAACCAGGTGGAAAGTTTGTATTCAATGTTAAGTGGTGGTATAATATCAATAATACTTCAGAACTAGGTGGTCGTAGTGGATACGAACA
>JALZVB010000119.1 GCA_023300835.1 Saprospiraceae bacterium
TGGAATGAGAGTAGAATAGAATGGATTTAGACGAGGCGTGAAGAAGAAGTTTAGCCATAGCTAAACGACTGAAGAACAACGAATTATAAATTCTTTCTATTTGCTCAGGAAAATTTCAACTTTATGGTCAGCCAAGAATATAGTTAATAAATGTACCCAGTATTTAAAAGAAATTGTCTGAATTGACTAGGGAAGGGTTAGAGGAGTTAGCGCCTTGCCTTAAAAAAGTCTTTCAACAACTGACCGCATTTATCATGACATACGCCGTATTCTAGTTTTGTTGTTTTATGTAGCATATCCTTCCCGTAAATCATAAATCCACCTTTATCATCAGAGGCACCATAAACAACGCGGCTGAGCCTAGCCCATTTTAATGCACCTGCACACATGGGGCAAGGTTCTAGTGTGACATATAAAGTACAATCAGTCAGAAACTTAGATCCTAAATGATTAGCGGCGGCAGTAATGGCCATTATTTCGGCATGAGCCGTTACGTCACCTAGTTTTTCTACCTGATTATGGGCTTTGGCAATGACCGTTTTATTGGATACAATGACAGCACCTACGGGTACTTCACCTTCTTCGTATGCGATTTGAGCCTCTTGGATGGCTTTTTGCATAAAGTAATCATCTGAATATATCGTCAACATGTTCTGTAGCTATTGGGCAAAAATAACAGAGTTGTGATAATAAGATATGACATACCTATGAAATAATTTTAAAACCTATTTTGATTTTGAAAAATTCAAATTAGATTTGCGCATGGAAACTTACCACAGATCCCCTTTACAAGAAGCCCTTACATTTGATGATGTTTTATTGGTACCTGCCTATTCACAGGTCTTACCCAATCAAGTTAGTCTCAAAACAAACATTACAAAAGGGCTTTCAATCAACATTCCGATAGTATCTGCCGCTATGGATACTGTAACAGAATACAAGTTGGCTATTGCAATGGCCAGATCAGGTGGAATAGGTCTAGTCCATAAGAACATGTCAATTGCAGCACAAGCTGATCAAGTGAGAAAGGTAAAAAGGTCAGAAAGTGGAATGATCATAGATCCGGTAACATTAACTAAAGATGCAGTAGTGGCTGATGCCCAAGCACTTATGGAGAGTTATAAAATAGGTGGAATTCCGATTGTAGATGATAATGGTAAGTTGATAGGAATATTAACAAATAGAGACTTAAGGTTTGAAACTGATCAGAAAAGACCTGTGAAGACCTTAATGACAAAGGATAACCTAATCACTGCACCGCAAGGAACAACACTGAGCGAGGCGCAGGATATTCTTCAGCAATATAAAATAGAGAAGCTACCCGTAGTCGATGAGAACAATTTACTTGTAGGCCTTATCACTTACAAGGATATCATGAAGGTGAAAGATTATCCTAACTCTTCTAAGGATTCTCACGGTAGATTGATTGTAGGAGCAGCAGTAGGTGTAACACATGATACATTAGAACGTGTACAAGCACTTGTAGATGTGGCGGTTGATGTGATTGCAGTAGATACGGCACATGGTCATTCTCAAGGCGTTCTCAATATGGTAACTTCTATCAAAAATGCTTTTCCAGACCTTCAGATAATAGGCGGAAATGTGGCAACCGCAGCTGGAGCCAAAGCCCTTGCTGATGCAGGAGCAGATGGTGTCAAAGTAGGCATAGGGCCAGGAAGTATATGTACAACACGTATCGTTGCTGGAGTAGGTGTACCTCAATTAACTGCTATTATGAATGCTGCCGAAGGACTTAAGGGTACTGGTGTTCCGATCATTGGTGATGGTGGTATACGTTATACGGGTGATATAGGAAAAGCGATCTGTGCAGGTGCAGATTGTATTATGGCTGGATCATTATTTGCCGGTACGGATGAAGCACCAGGAGAAACGATTCTTTTTCAAGGTCGTAAATTCAAAGTATACAGAGGAATGGGTTCTATAGGAGCGATGGAAAAAGGATCTAAGGATAGGTATTTCCAAAGCCTTGAACACGATGCTAGGAAACTAGTCCCAGAAGGTATAGAAGGTCGTATTCCATTCAAAGGAACCATAGCAGAAGTTATGGTCCAGTACATAGGTGGATTAAGAGCAGGTATGGGGTATGTAGGTGCCAAAGACATAGAAGCCCTCAAGCAAGCAACTCTTATCAAAATGTCTTCTTCAGGAATTCATGAAAGTCATCCGCATAACATTACAATTACTAAGGAAGCGCCTAATTATACTAGGTAGTGAGCTTAAAGTTAATTAACAAAAGTTGTCTTTGAGACAACTTTTGTTTTATCTTTGGTGTTGTGAGAATACATCTTATCAAGGAGAGAACCGTATATGAATATATTAAAGTAAAGCCAGAATCTCGTTCGGGCTTCAAAAATTGGCTCCGTATTTTGAATGCTTCAGTTTGGAATGAGCCAAATGATATAATGAAATCTTTTACTTACGCAGATATTATTGGTAAAGGAACAAGTCGCATTATTTTTAATATTGGAGGTAATAAGTTTCGTTGTATCTGCACCTATTCCTTTGGTGACAAATACGTTCATCTTTTCATAAATTGGATAGGCACTCATACTGAATACGATAGGCTATGTGATCAAAAGTTACAGTACACTATTTCAAAATTTTAATCATGATTCAGCAGTATAAAATAATAAAGACTGAGAAGCAGTATTACCAATATTGTAATATTCTGGAACAACTTGTCTTATCTAATAAGAAGAAGGATATTGATGACATTGAGTTATTGACACTTTTAATAGAAAAGTGGGATGCAGAAAATTTACCTCAAATTGATACTGATCCTATTCAGTTGATTAAAGCATTGATGCAAGAGAATAAATTGAAAGCTACAGATTTGACAACTATTTTGGAAGTGAATAAAAGTACAGTTTCTAGAATCCTGAATTACCAAAAAGGATTATCTAAAAAGTCAATCAGAATTCTATCTACACATTTTTGTATCTCCCAAGAGGCTTTGAATAAACCCTATAGGTTGAAGAACGAAATCAATAAAAAATTCAAAAATGCTTCTTTGATGAACACGGTGAAGAAAATGGAAGAAGGACAAGTTGTATAGAAAAGTAAATTCTCTAGTGCCCCATATTCATCTCCCCAGCATTCACTTCAAAGTGAATATGATTCTGTCTCGGTGGTAAAGGGCAAGTCGCAAAATTCGTAAATGAACATGGCGGATTTTGAGCTTTATTAAAATCCAGAAGAGTTACTTGTTCACAAGTATCACAAGGCTTAGAAGGGTAGAGGAATCTTCCCCCGCCATAAGTTGTTGCTCCTGAGGACTCGTCATCAAAAATCAAGAAGAAAGTACTGTCATCTTGTTCCAATGCAGCTAATCGATAGAGCCTCTCAGCCACATAAAATTGCAAATAAGCCTCAATAGGGTATTTGGCCAGATGGCCGATGACGTTTGTGATCTCTATAGAATCTATTTCTGTTGCAGCGACAACCTTGGCAGGTATTTTATATTTTTTGTCTAGATCAAAGTATGGGATTGACCCAAAGTTCACTCTGTTCTCTGATAGACTATCCTTGAGTCTCAATGCATATTTATCACCTCTTGGGAGTACATACCATGCGAGAGATTTGTGTTTGACAACAACAGGTGGATAAGTCATAGGAACATCACCACCCAAGTATTCTTCGCCATTAGAAATAAGTTCTGGTCCTTCTACTTTTCCGAAGAATATTTTGTCTCCTGCTGGATTAGAAGTAAGCATATAGGCGCCTAAAGTTTCAGTTACCCTTGGAAGTTGTATACTGTCTGATGTAGCCCCACCTACTGTATTTATTCCTTCATCTAACCAATGTAA